>JADFJB010000007.1 GCA_022566355.1 candidate division KSB1 bacterium | reverse complement strand
ATGGCAGCGCTAAGGGAAATGAAACAGGCAAACGAATCAGGCAACCCCTTTGCCCTGGTGTTGCTTGAATCCAATTTGCCGGAGTTGGATGGTTTTGAACTTGCAGAACAAATCAAACAAAATCCTAAACTGGCTGATACGATAATAATGATGCTGCCGACAGTGGGTAATCGAGGCGATGCATCCCGCTGCAAAGAGCTTGGTATATCCGCTTATTTAACCAAGCCGATATTACAGACAGAACTGCTGGATGCGATAAAAACTGTGCAGGCCAGGTCAGCTGTTGGCAATAAACAAAATAGCAAGAAAGAGGAGGGTCAGCCTACAGAACTGGTCACGCGCCACTCATTACGGGAGGAAAAGCAGCGCCTTTGCATCCTGTTAACAGACGACAATAAAATAAACCAAAAGGTTGCGGCTAGACTGATAGAAAAACGGGGTCATAAAGTGGAAGTAGCCAACGATGGTGCAGAGGCACTTACTTTGTTGGAGCAGGGCCATTTTGATTTGATCCTGATGGACATTCAGATGCCAACGCTTGACGGTTTGGAAGCGACAGCAAGAATACGTGAAAATGAAAAGGAAACTGGCGTTCATATCCCCATAATAGGTTTGACCGCCCATGCCATGAAAGGCGACAAGGAACGCTTCCTGGAAGCAGGTATGGATGGTTATGTGCCGAAACCGATTAATGCAAAAGAATTGTTTGAGGTTATAGAAAGTGTTACTTCAGTTATTCGGTATGAACGACCTCATTCAGAAGAATCACTAGCTAGAGAATGGTAGAAAAGATGAATGCGTTGAAGTTTCCTTACAGATTGACAGGGCAGGCTGAATAGTTACAACATTAAAGAAAATGCGGATCATCATAAAAATGAATACATAGCATACATATTTATATTTATAAAATGCTGAAAATCTTTTTCACTAGACTGATTATGATACATTAAAACTAGTATGAAACTATCATGATAATTTCAAAAATGGATTACCAATCCCCATCGGGCTGGAATGTTTAATACTAAAAATTTCTAAGAATACATGAAAGATCCTTTAGTTAGGAGTAATATATGAGAATCTTTTATTAAGCATGATGACGTTAAATACAAATATTCCACTCCTCCGGAGTCCAAATCAGAGACTTATATCATGATTCTACAACGTGTTTGACCAGCTTTTACAACAAACAAATTTTTGCTACAGTTCTTCAAAAGGAATTGCCAGCACATTTTCTCCCAATTGCTGTGCCCTGGCAACCCGGCATACTACATAACCTCTTTTCGCTCGTTCAGAGTTCAATTCAATGAACTTCCTAATATGGCGAGCATCTATTTCCCTTGGTGAATCCGTCCATTTGACCTCTATCGGGATGTCCTCATCTGGCGTTTCAAAGACAAAATCAACCTCGGTTCCACTAACTAGTCGCCAAAAAGAAACATTGTATCCTCTTCCCATGTAAGCTGCTTTTTGAATCAATTCCAAACCTACGAGATGTTGTAGAAGGGGTCCGCCAATTGTGGCGAGTATTGCTTCGTTCAGCAAAAGCTCAGCAGCCGCGTTTCGGACTCCCAGATCAAAAAAGTAAAATGCAGGTGTGGTGAGTAAGCGCTTTCGAGGTGATTTTTTGTAGCTGTGTATCCAGTACCCAACAAACGTGTCAATTAAAACTTGATAGTAGTTCTTGAGCGTCGAAACCGAAATGCCACTCGCTTGAGACATTTTAGTAAGGTTGATTTGTTTGCCACTTTCGAGTGCAGCAAGTTGCAAAAAAACATCAAAAGGGACTGCATTGCGTACCAGCATTTCCATTCTGATTTCTTCTTCGATATAATTGTCCACATAAGCGGAGAGAGTTTCCTGGGCACTCTCAAGATGCTCTTCACGAATACCGGGAAGGTTGCCTAAAATAAGTCTTGTATGCAAGGATTTTTGTGGGAAGTGTCTACCATCACCAATTTTCATGCTTTTAATCCGGGAATTGCGGTTTTCTTCTTCACTTAAAGCGACAGGAAAAAGACGATAAACGTGAGACCGGCCTGGCAAAAGATTCGCAGAATGCTCGCGTAGCTTGCGCGCTGAACTGCCAGTTAAAAAGAATTGAAATCGGGTTTTGTCCTGGTCGTATAGGAACTGTATTTCTTCCAACAAAGCGGGAACTTTCTGGATTTCATCAACAAAAATATGAGTGTGCTGTAGGGGCAACGCTGTTAACTCGCGCGTGAAGATGGAGGGATCTTTTTCAAGACGACGCCGTAGTGAGGTATCCTGTAAGTTATACAATACAAAGTGATCTTTGGGAATGATGTTATTCATCAGAACGGTTTTGCCGACCTGTCTTGCTCCAAAAATGATTCGTACTTTGTTATGACTCAAGGAAGAAACTAGTTTGTCGTGCAGCAATCGGTAATAGTAAGTCATCTGAATAATTGGTATAATTTGAATACGAGTTGTAAATAATATAGGATAATTTACATCTTCTTTATACAATTTTCAACTTACTTAAAAATAATTAGTCGAACCACATTTTATCTAATAAATATATGTAAAATCTATTTATCCGCCTTTTAGCGGATAACCACTTCAAAACTTCACATCCAATTGAAGCGAAATATCATGCCGGACAGGCGAAAAGATTGTGTCCAAGCCACTACCGATTGTTTGCCGGTCTTCATATCGGGTGCTGGCATATTTAGCAGAAAAAATGAAATTTTTTGATAACCTCAATTTAGTGAAAACGTACCAGCGAACGCCGCGGCCGAATAGCAGCTTATTGGCAAGAACACCGGGGACACTCTGTTCAAATTGGTAGAGACGGGCATCGAATGATTGTGTGTTGAAAAAGGTGAACCGGGTGCCTCCGGTCAGAAAACTTTTTGGTGCTGATTTTCTCATCTCCCAGTAAATGATCCAGCCCTCATCTATTTTACTTTTAATCAAATTATGAATTGAAGAAGACAGGCTGTAACGAACAGCCTCAATCCTGGTCGCCATTTCCAGGTCTTTTTGAATTTTATATTGCAGATGCAATCGCAACCGTTTTTTAGCGAATGGCAACAGGGCTTTTCCGAAAAGAGGCGATTCTGCCGGTATTGATTCATCAGAGGTTTTGGTCTCGTGAGTATAGCGCAGGTAAAATCGAAATAACGGATTTATTTTCTGATGCCATTCAAAATAGGAATCCGATCCGACCTGTGGTAACCTTGTATTAAATGTTTTCCAGGGGGTTTTGAATTGGTCAAACCAGATTGTAAAAGTCGCCGTTTTGATTGGACGATATTTCATCGCGATATACCACCCGGTCTCATTGTTGGTACCATCTCGCTCGCCGAAGCCATGGGCATAAGGATTGTCATAACGCGGTGAATAATTTCTGTAAAGCCCTAGAATCTTCAAGTTGGATAATTCCTTCATCCCGCCAAGGATAATGGCGCCATCTCTGTTTTCATTCCAGGCAACTTCGGCAAAATAAGCTCCATTTTCAAAATCACCCCGAAGATTTATTCCCATCACAGTTAGATTTTTACCGGCAAGGTTGAACTCTTTCGGTTCATTTGAGTCTTTGGCAATTTCGGGATCAAAGTCTGTTTTAAACGCAACAAGTTGAATTTGAAAACCATCACTCCATCTATATCCTAACAGTCCGCCCAACATCCGGATCCGGGCGTTATTCAGCTTTCCTTTTTCCGTTTCTGTTCTATGAAGTCCGGTTTGGACAAAACCGGATAATTCACCGGAATCCGTCAAACCGGCATCTACTTTGATATCAGACATCCAACCGGCTGCCTGTAAACCTCCAAAACTTTTTTTAATTGCGATTCCTTGAAAGTAATCAGCTTCGAAGGCAGAGTAATGAAGCCGAATGGTCCGGTTACTTCGGCGAGTGGTATAAAAAGGCGCCGAGCCTTTTCGAATTGAAAAAGGCGACCAAATGGCCAATCCCAACCCAATATTCAATGTGTAATTGCCTAAAACCAATCTCCCTGATTTGCCCCAGGTTTTTTCAAGCCCAATTACTTTGTGATCGACCAAGGAGGACTCGCCGCTATCTTTTTCCAGCACCCCGCCAATTTGAATCTCGTTGTATCGCAAACGGTATCTCTGGTATGATTTTACCGGACCGCCTGAAAAACGATCTTCCAGGAATCCTTTAGATTCTTCCAATGGCCTGCTCAAACGAATCCGCATATCTCCTTTCAATATTCGAGGTTGGATGGCTTTAACAGTCAAAAACTGTGAAACCCAGTTCCAGATATCTTCTTCCATTCTCAATAAATTTTTTACTTGACCCAGTGATGAAAAGGGTTGTTTCTTTCTTTTGCCCAAGATTTGATTTACACTTTTTGGCGGAAATCCCGGAATCATAAGCATTTCCATTTTTGTAGCTTTATTCAGATCGAGGGGAGTTTCAAGCCAATCTTCCAATTGTTCCAATAACTCGGTTTGGTCTTCGTCGTCGGTAATGAGTTCAAGATATCGCTCTAATTCGATTGAATTTATTTGAGCTGACGAAATATTAATTTTTATCAAAAAAATAAATAAGTGAATCAAACAAAATACAAAACAAAATCTGATCATTTTCCCCAATTCTACCTCCTTTTTTTATTTCTTTTCTTTCTGCTAGCCCTAACCTTATACCTTTTTCCATATACCTTTTACCTTTTACCTTGCATTTAACCTCTCTACCTTATACCTGTTATCTTATTCCTCTCTTTCATTTCGCCAACACCACACTCAAGGCATGGGTGTAGCCCAATTCAATATGATTACTGAAGCCATAATCGATTCTTCCTGCCAGAATTTGCAGGCTAAATCCACCGGTAAATCGCGATGGATTTCGGGTAATGCCGCCTCGCACTTTAATGGATTGATATAAATCCACTTCCACACCGAAGCGGGCTTCCGGCTCAAAACCAAGTTCGTTGAATACCTCGGTAGCAGCGATGACACCTGCCACCGGGATAAACTGAATGCCGACCTGGATCGTTTGCGGCAATTTTTCGTTACCTTGACCAATAGTAGCTCTGCTTATATTTTGAATGGAACCCAGGATACTGGCCTGTTGAGTTGCCGAAAATTTCCAGCCGGCATCGAAAACCAGTGAACCTGAAGACCCATAATTTTTAATTGTGATTTGTTGAAATCGAATGGAAAAACCCCAGGCAAAGCGATCGTTTAAGGTATTGGATAAACCAGCTGCAATGGTTTGTTCGTGATAGTAGTCGAAGCCAAAATAGTTGGCGCCCAGCCCGGCTGTCCAATTGCCAAAACGTTTAGCGCCTGTAATAGCAATGAGTCCTAAATCCTGTAGATTAAACAAACGCGTATAAAAACTTCCCACACTCCAGTTAAGTGTAGAAGAAAGAGCAACCGGGTTAGAGAAAAATAATAAAGGATCCGGCTGATCTACATAGATGGTATACCCCATGCCAATTTGCCGGACACTGAGTGGCAGGTTCACATCAGCAACACCACTTTCTACCGGAAAAAAAATAAACCCGGCTATGAACAAAATCAAGAAAATCAGGTTAGAACATTTTAACAAGAAAACCTTGACAAATACCTTAATATTGGTAGATTTTATACAGGACACAAAAAGGAAGTTTAAATATGTTTTTTCGTTCCCTTTTACGTAGTTTAATGGTTTTGATTTTGTTTTCATTTTACCTCCCCTTCGTTTGTTTTGCCCAAAAGGTTAAAGCTGAGGTAAGCGTTGATCTTAGACGTTTACCCCTGGAGAAACGTGAAAAATTAGTGAATTTTCAAGAGGTTATTTCCCAATACATCAATTCCAATACCTGGTGCGAAGACATCTATGGCTCCGAACTTTTGATCAAAATTCAAATACCTCTGCAAGATGCAAGCGTTAGTTATGAGGAACGCTACCGCGGCAGTTTGTTGATCTCCAACAATAGCGATATGCAATTTTATGATAAACGCTGGCATTTTAAATATAATTTTCTGGAACCTCTGGAGTTTGATGAGAATCCAACCCATCCGTTTAATACGGTCCTGCATTTTTATATAAACATACTTCTTGGCGGAGAATTCGATAAATACGGAAAATTCGAAGGCTCTCCTTATTATAAGAAAGCGCAGACCTTGAGCCAACAGGCGCGATTTTCCCGGTTCATCCTGGGCTGGGATGAGCGTCAAATAGTGATCGACGACATTTTGGATAAAAAAAATCAAATTTACCGCGAAGCGGTTGACTCCTATTTTTTAGGTTTGGCTTATGCAGAAGAAGATTTTTCCCTCACTCGAAAATATTGCAAAGCAGCCATTGATTTATTGAAGAAACAAATTGAGGTTAGCCCCCAATATGCTCTACCCGGTCAATTTATTGACGGACACTATATTGAAATCATAAATATTTTCAAAGATGCTGAAAATTATCGTGGGGTATTCGAAACCTTGATTAAAATCGACCCCGATCATGAAGATAAATATAAAAAGTATCTTTAATGTAGGGGTTTAATTTTTATTTGCAAGGGGAATTTTTGTGGGACTTCTTTTTTTCTCTTAATCCGTGCCTGGATCTAACTAATTTCAGCTGACACATGATATTGATCTTTCTGTCTCAGACTTCTTGGACACAAAGATATTAAGACTACACAAATCTATGCTAAATTGATTGACAAAAAAGTAAGACGAAGCGATAGATAAATTTTCAGAACTAATGTAAAGTAGTAGGAATAACCAGAATAGTTTGTCTTTTAAAGTTTAGTTGCATTTCCAAACAGTTCAGTGGGAGACACAAAACCAAGACACGCTTAACATTTTGGCTGACTTCAGTGGAACAATAAATTTTGTTCCTTATTTCTGAAGCGTCCTGATATTGAGAAAAATGTTCTGACAAAGTTTTAAAGCATATTCGGATATTGAGGCCAAGCCAAGTACGTCATCATCATAGTCTGCCTTATTTCGGTCTATTCGAAGCCTGTCCAAATCTGCCTCGATCTCTAATTCTATTTTGTCGGTAGAACCGCCAAATATATCTTTGACAATTCCGTGAGCTATAGCAGTGGAAGGGATTACTTCTTTTCTGTCGTCTCTTAAAAAATTTCGTGCATTACAAAAAGCTGCCATAATAAGCGCGCGCGACTTATTGCAGAACGCAACTTTGCTTCATGATTGGAGGAAGACGTTAAACCTTTGGTGAGTTCTCGTGCCAAGAATAAGTACTGTGTCCAATCAAAGCTCATCCAAATTCGACCGTGATATTCATCAATCCCTTTGTTTGCCTTTTTGCGTTAAGCCACCAGTATTCATCTAATTCTTTCAGGCAATCAAAAGCCTCGTTTGCGTTCAATTTTGCGGATATCGAAATAATCAATTGAATGTTTTCGGGGATTTCAGGGTCGGATACTACATTTAATATTTTTTGACTATATAATGGGAAAAAATAGTTGATATAAACATGAGCTTCAAAGAGAATAGACACTAAGAACGAATTTTTCTCCAGAAACCACTGTATATCATCCCTAATTCGAAAAATATAAATATCTTCTAAGGGTGGAATCACTTTTTCTGAAATGTTAGCAGTTGAAGTTTCTTGGTCGAATTCAGTGAAGTCTTCTATTTCCGATTCAGCTATTATTGGCATTATAATTTCTCCGGCTCAAATTCTTTTCTTAATTTTTCCGTGATACATGCTTCGAAAGTATCATAAATCCGTAAATGAGCTTCCTCTACCCAATCGAATACGTTATCTCAAGGATACTTGATCGGGCTGGAATACTCGGGATTTAAACTCCAATCACCCAAACAAAATAGTACCATAATGAAGCTGAAGATATGTAAGCCCTAATCCCGCCAAAGACCCCATTAAAACTTCAGCGAATGTATGGGCGCCAAGCTGCCAGCGTGCCCATGCAATCAAAGGTACAATTAAAAAAAAGGGTGATATAATTTGTCCGAAACTCCAGGAAAGTACCATTAAAGGACAGGCTACTCCCACTGCATGGGCGCTCACTTTCCAGGTAAAATTAATCAATAGTAAAAAAACCGCATTGACCAAGTAAGCAGTCATTAAAACAATTAGAATTGCAGGCGCATTGGTGCTCTTAAGCAGAAGAATTGCAAGCAGAATACATAAAATCGCTACGATATACGGCCTGGTTCTTTCACTTTTTATTGGTAGGTGCTTGTTACTCACTTTGCCTTTTCTAAACAAATAAATGATGTATGCTATGGGCAAACAAGCCGGAACAATAAATAAGATAAACCACCAGAGGACTTTATCCGTAATTATGCCTGTAGAGTTGATCAGGAAAATAGTTACCACAAAAATCAAAAAAAATGGCGGAATACATATTTCAGAAATCCATTGGGCTAATTTGATTTTTTTTGAAGTTTGCATATGATCAGGGTCTTGATTTTTAAAAAATAAATAAATGGATAAAAAGAGCAAACAAGCAATATTTTTGTCAAACTTTCAATTAAAGTAGAAATAATAATTCTGTATAATGATTAAACCAAAAATAATTGAAAAATGGATCGTTGCTTGTTATACTAAAGGCTGTTTTTTTAAATAAAGTCAGACTACGCTTTTCACTTTATTGAACCTAATTATTTACCAACCGCAAAGACGCGGAGGACGCAAAGTAAAAATAATTCATTAGGATGATCTATAAGTCATCTTTTGAAACATAACTTTATTATATTTAAATATGTGTTTCTTTGCGATCTTGGCGCCTTCACGGTTAAAAAATGGAGAATGATTATTCGATTACGAATAATTTTAATAGAACCGTGAAATGTCTAAATATAATTATTGTAGGCCTGGGCCGGGTGGGTATGCATCTGGCAAAAATACTCTCGAGTGATATTCACAATGTTGTTGCGGTTGAAATCAACGAGACAAAGGTTAAACATGCGCAAGAATCATTTGATATGACAGTCATAAATGGTTACGGGGTAGATTATCATACACTTGAGAGAGCTGGAATTAAAGACGCCGACATGCTTATTGCATTAACATCTCTTGATGAAATAAACATAGTAGCATGTCAAATTGCAGCAAGATATGGGGTTAAACAAAAAATCGCGCGAATTCGTAACCCTCATTTTTATGAAAACCCGGATTCGTTTACGCTGAAGGAATGGGGGATAGATACTGCGATTCAACCGGAACTCGAAACAGCAAAAGAAATTGTTTTACTGATCAAGCGAAGCGCTGCGACAGACGTCATTCAGTTTGCAGACGAAAGAATTCAAGTGATTGGCATTCGCCTGGATCCGGGGTCGCCTGTACTTTATAAAACCATGGAAATTATCACACAGGAATTTCGGGAACATACTTTTCGTGTCGTCGCCATCGTTCGAAACAACCGTACGATTATCCCAACCGGATCTGACACATTTATGCCAAGGGATCAAATATTTATCATTGCCGAAACCACAGCCATTCCGAAAATTGTGGAATTTATGGGTAAGTCAAATGAAAAATTGGAACAAATTATTATTCTGGGCGGGGGCAAAGTGGGTCGGGCAACAGCCCATTTACTTGAACAAGAGAAAGATCTTAAGATTAAGTTGATCGAATCGAATCCAGAAAAATCCTATCGCCTGGCTGAAGAATTGAAAAAAACACTTGTAATCCAGGGAGATGGGCGAGATTTCGATTTACTGGCTCAAGAGGGCGTTATGGATGCGGATGCCTTAATTAGTGTAACCAGTGACGAAGAAACCAACATTCTCACATGCCTTTTGGCAAAGCATTTGAAAGTGACTAAAACAATTTCTTTAATCAACCGCGACGAATACATGCCTATCATGGCACCAATAGGCATCAATGCCGCAGTGAATACAAATGTGGTTACATCCAACACCATTTTAAGGCTCATTAGAAGGGGTAACCTGGTTTCTTTAGTTACAATAGCCGGCGTCGACGCAGAAATTATGGAATATAAAGTTTCTGATAACAGCAAATTAATAAATAAATCTCTTAGCCAGGTTCATCTCCCCAAAAATACCATTGTCGGTGCTATTACGCGGGATTCGGAGGTCCTGATTCCGGTTGGAAGCACAATTTTCCAGGCAGGTGATCTGGTTGTCATCTTTACACTTCCACAATCCATTCACGATATTGAAAAAATCTTTCATCATTAAGGTAGGTTGATGAAGTTTCGACCGATATTTTATATCCAGGGGCTTCTTCTGATTTTCGTGGGTATTTCCATGATATTCCCGGCAGCATTTTCCTGGTATTACGGAGACGATGATATTGCAGCCTTACTCATATCGGCCGGACTAAGTATCGGAATTGGCCTTCTGCTTTATTTCCCGCTGCGCTTCAAGGGTGAATTAAGAATACGCGAGAGTTATGCAATTGTTACACTAGGATGGATTGTCTGCTCCTTAGCCGGTTCGCTGCCTTTTTATATTTCCGGTTACATCCCTTCTTTTACCGATGCTTTTTTCGAAACAATGTCAGGATTTACGACCACCGGTGCGAGTATCCTGAATAACATTGAAGAGTTGCCACACGGTTTGCTTTTTTGGAGAAGTTTAACTCAATGGCTGGGCGGAATGGGTATCATTGTTCTGTCCCTCGCAATTCTTCCGTTACTTGGTATTGGTGGAATGCAACTTTTCAGAGCAGAAATTCCTGGACCGGTAGCAGACAAATTGACCCCAAGAATTCAAAATACGGCAAAATTACTCTGGATAGTTTATGTAGTTATCTCAGCTGTGGAGGCAATTTTGCTCATGTTTGGAGGCATGAATCTTTTCGATTCTCTTTGCCACACTTTTGGTACTATGGCTACCGGAGGATTTTCGACGAAAAATACAAGTATCACTGCCTTTGGCAGTGCTTATATCGACTATGTAATCATTTTTTTTATGATTTTGGCAGGGACGAATTTCAGCTTACATTACCATGGCATTCGTGGTAATTTGCTGACGTATTGGAAGAATGAAGAAGTTAAATTCTATTTGGCTATTATTCTAATATGCAGCGTCATTGTAACGATTGATAACCTGACTTCGGTTTATCCCAATATATCAGATTCTATCCGCTACTCACTATTCCAAGTCGTTTCGATCACAACTACAACTGGTTATGCGACTGCGGATTATGAGCAATGGTCATCTACCGGCCAGTTCATTATGCTATTCCTCATGTTTATTGGCGGTAGTGCAGGATCCACTGGGGGTAGTATAAAAGTGCTGCGAATCATGATCGTATTAAAGCATGGTTTTGCAGAACTTAAAAGAATTATTCATCCTCACGCTGTTATCCCTGTTAGAGTCAATGGCCAGGTAATCTCACCTAATGTGGTGAATAATATTTTTGGTTTTATCTTTCTTTATTTCAGCATCCTGGTTTTTGTAACCTGGTTAATGACAATACTTGGTTTGGATCTTGTGAGTGCATTTGCCTCAGTTGCAGCCACATTGGGAAATATCGGCCCTGGGCTTGGCACAGTTGGACCAGCGGATAATTATTCACAAATCCCAATCATCGGAAAATGGATTCTTTCATTTTGTATGCTTGCCGGCAGGTTAGAGCTTTATACGGTTCTATTACTTCTCACGCGTGAGTTTTGGAAACACTGAAAATGAATTTGAAACTATAAATGACAAGCACCAAGAAATCAAATAAATTCCAATATACAAATTATTGAATCGCAACTTCTGGTATAAAAGTTTTAGTCATTCGTGATTGAGTATTGGGGTTTATTTAATAATTGGGACTTGTTTTTTGAAATTTCCTTTAATATTAATCACTGTTTTCTTTCAACCCTTTTTATTTGAAAAATATTCATTTGTTAAATCAAAGAAAATAATTTTTTTAGTTGCGTATTCTCTCAATTTGTTTTAGTTTTTTTTGATTAAATTTTATTCCGGAAATTTGAATTGCCATCACTGTCATCCCGCAGGGATCTATTTTGCAACTAATTTATATTAAAAAGATCATTTCCTCGATTAACAGTGATAAGGTTTATGAATAGATCAGGTTAAATAATCCTGCCCAAATAATTACAGAAAGATTCCTTCATAATGAGATTCAACGAGAGGCTCCGTTCAACCTGTAGGAAAAAGGGAAGCTTCCTAACCATAGGCCTAGATCCTGATTTTGACAGGATCCCCTCTTTCCTTAAAAAATTTGAGTCACCCATTCTAGAATTTAACAAATCCATTATTAATGCCACATCAGACCTGGTTTGCGCTTATAAACTCAACATGGCTTTTTATGAACAATTTGGGATTAAAGGATGGCGCAGTCTCAAAAAAACAATTGAGCTTATCCAGGAAGATACCTTAATCATTCTGGACGGCAAGCGGGCCGATATTGCCAACACTTCCGGAAAATATGCGAAGTCTGTTTTTGAAGAATTGAAAGCTGACGCCGTTACGGTAAATCCATACATGGGTGGTGATAGTATCGCACCATTTCTCGAAGATGAATCGAAAGGTGCATTTGTACTATGCTTAACATCCAATCCCGGGGCAAAGGATTTTCAACACCTTTCGGTGAATGGCAGGCATATATTTGAAGAAGTGGCTAATAAGGCAAACGAGTGGAATACAAACGATAATGTCGGGCTTGTTGTAGGGGCAACACAGTCTCAATTCATGAAGAAAATTAGAAATATTGCACCTAATCTTCCTTTCTTGATTCCCGGTGTAGGTGCCCAGGGAGGAAATTTGGAGGAAACCATTTCTGCCGGAAAGAATTCAGAAAATGAAGGAATGATCATAACTGTCAGCAGAAATATTCTGTATCAATCTGATGAAACAGATTTCGCCAGTAAATCGCGGGCAGCCGCTTTATATTTGCGAGATCAAATAAACTCACACCTTTCATCGGCAAAGATAAACCATGGAACATAATGAAATCGTAGAGATTTTCCAAAAAACCAAGGGTTTTTTAGAAGGCCACTTTTTACTTTCTTCGGGTCTGCATAGCTCACAATATTTTCAATGTGCAAGGGTTTTGCAATATCCGCAGTATGCTGAAGAACTGGCAGAGGACATTGTGGGTCATTTTACAAATAAAAACATCGATTTGGTTATTGCACCTGCAATAGGTGGGTTAATTATCGGCCATGAAGTTGCAAGAATTATGAAAACTCGATTTGTTTTTACCGAACGATCCAAAGAGACAGATGAAATGGTTCTAAGACGAGGATTCGATTTTGAGGAAGGTGAAAAGGCCTTGGTTATTGAAGATGTATTAACGACCGGTAGATCCGTTCGAGAAATTTTAAAGCTAATTCAAAAAGAAGGTAGTGAAGTTGTAGGTATTGGCTTCATTATCGATCGTAGTAATAATAGTGTAAAATTTGGAATTCCCAAATATGCCATTTTTGAATTGCCCGCAATCGTTTACCAGCCAACAGAGTGCCCGCTTTGTGAAAAAGGTTTGCCAATAGACAAACCAGGGAGTCGGAAGAAAAACTAAACTATTAACGTGCTAATGGGAGGGATCTATTTTAATACGGTTAATCCATGCTAAAATCTGTCCCCATATTGATCCTATCTTATTATTTTGAAGAATAAGGACCGCATTATTCATATTGGCCTTTTTTTCTTCTAAAAAAATGAATCTTTCTTTGATGTTTTTAGTGGAATTCAATATCTTTTCTTTAAAATAAGAATGTCAACTATTTTAATTTTTAGCAAACGGAAAGCTGCGTATGATTTCAAAAAAATTTGTTTTATGGATTGTTTGTATTGGTGCATTATTAACCACTACTATGATCGGATTTTCCAAAGCGGATGATATAGAAAAAAAATACTGGATCTATTTTGTGGATAAGGGTCCAATCGCTACGGATCAACTGAATAAAATCGTACGACAGAATCTTTCGCAGCGCGCGATCTCGAGACGGATTAAAAGGGGCACTCCCGGGAAGAGTTTTGATGAATCGGATTTACCGGTTTACAATAAATACATTCAACAAATAAAGGATGAGGGAATCAAAATTGTGAGACGATCCCGATGGCTAAACGCGATAAGTGTAATAACAGGCAAATCGGAAATTGAAAAGCTATCGGCTCTGCCTTTCGTTAAGAAGACCAGTCCGGTTGGAATCTATAAAAGGGAAGCAAATGATTCTGAATTTAAAAACAGCTCTATTCCAAAATCAAATGCAAAAAGCTTCGGGTTAGATTACGGGCCGTCACTCAACCAAATCCAAATTTGTAATATCGACCCCCTGCACGAGGAAGGGCTGACAGGTAAGGATGTTTTAATCACCTTATTGGATAGTGGTTTCTTTTTTGATTTGCACGAATCACTTCAACATTTGGATATTTTGGTTGAACGAGATTTTATAAACAACGATGACATCACTCACAACGAAGACGGACAAGACATTAGCAGTCAACACAATCATGGAACACAGGTGTTGTCTGTCATTGGTGGGTTTTTACCGCAGAGTTTAATTGGTCCCGCATATGGTGCAACTTATGCATTGGCAAAAACAGAGCATATCCCGACGGAAACAAGAACAGAGGAGGACAATTGGGTTGCAGCAGTCGAATGGGCCGATAGCCTGGGCACGGATATTATTTCGACCTCTTTGGGGTATCTTGTTTTTGACGATGGCTTTAGCTATCCGTACAGCGCTTTAGATGGACATACCATGGTTACTTCAATTACCGCTTCCACAGCTGTAACCAAAGGCATCATTATAGTGGTATCCGCCGGAAATGAAGGGTTGGTTTCTGAATGGCCATATGTGTGGAGTCCTGCAGATGGTATTGGAGTCGTCACTGTTGGCGGAGTGAACTCAGATGGTTCTCGTTATAGCAGGAGCTCAATAGGGCCAACGGCAGATAACCGGATCAAACCCGATGTAATGGCTAAGGGCACAAGAGTTACAGCAGTTGACCCAGGACACAATCAAAGAATTGGTACAGTTACGGGAACTTCTTTTTCAGCTCCTTTAGTAGCGGGGATTTGTGCTCTCATTTTAGAAAGACATCCTGAATTAAACCCAAGCGATATGCTAACCGCTCTCACCTCAACAGCATCGCAATCGAGCTCTCCCGATAATTTCATGGGATATGGCATTGCTAACGCTCTCGATGCTGTAAATTATTTTGGACCGGCTTCCACTGGTGGGTCTAATGTAATCCCGGATGGATTTTCGCTTCATCCTCCTCGAACAAATTTTGCATCCAACTATACAAGATTTTTGGTTGATATGACAGAAACAGAACCAGTAACAATAACGATTTACAATATCAGGGGCCAGAAGGTTGATAGCATACAACAATCAATTGAAGCAGGGACACAAAGATCGGTGCTCTGGAATTGGCCGCAGAATGTTTCTGGTGGTATCTATTTTGCACACTTCCAAAGCCCAACAAAAGAGGGTGTTGTGAAAACGATAATTGTTAGATAGAATCATAATTTATTAGATTCATCCTAGCAAAATAAATCCAACAGCTCTCAGTTGATCTACACTTATTATTTGCTGATTTTTAATTTGAGAACGGCATAATTTAAATTGTTAAATCGAATCCTTGCATATTAATAACTGATGAACGCTCAAAACGAAAAAGGGTCCCATGTGTTTTTTTTGGTCATAGCCGGTAATATTGGTGTTGGAAAAACCACTTTATCGGAACTCATTGGCCAAAAACTGGGCTGGAAAGTCTATCAGGAGCCGGTTAAGGAAAATCCTTATCTGGCGAAATTTTATAAAGATATGACGAGATGGAGTTTTCACTCCCAAATATTCTTCCTGACCCAAAGATTCAAATCCAACTTACAGATCGATAAAATGAATGTTCCAATTATCCAGGACAGGAGCATTTATGAAGATAGCGAAGTATTTGTAAATAACCTGTTTAAAAGTAACCTGATTTCAATTGATGAGTATGAAACATACAGGGAACTTTATACTTCAATGATCGAAGCTTTAAAACCACCGGCTTTAACTTTATATCTCCGCGCTTCGCCCTGGACTTTATTAAGTAGAATTCGAAAGAGATGGAGAGATGTTGAGCGGGATATCGATAAAGAATATCTTTTCCAATTGAATTTGGCCTATGAGAAATGGATTGGAGGTTGGCAAAAGCAACATAAAGTATTAACCATTGAAACTGACGGCCGGGATTTTGTTCAAGATTTACAATGGCGAAAAGAGATCATTTCAGTTGTTAACAACGAATATGAAAAGTCTATTTCTATTTCTTCTAATATAAAAATCCACCCTTAAATTTGTTGTTTTTCTTTTATTTACCTTGAAAATACCTATTTATAATGATAGGTTTTAATTGTTTTGCTTGAATTGTATTACAATGATCCCTATTAAGATGTAACCATATGAACAAACAGATATCTCTATTACTTAAAACTGTAGCTTTTCTACTGCTTTTAGCAGCCGTCTCACATGCTCAAATGTCACTTCAGGGTGGGCGTGGTCTACTTCGGATTCAGGATGGTGGAATTTCCGAAACCGGCGATCTTTACTTGTCTGCATTTGGGTCGACATTTTTTGAAAAACCTACCGGTAGCAGTTCGTTAGCCAAAAATTACCATCTCACTTTAAATTTTACATACGGCTTAAGTCATTTTCTGGAGATTTACGGAAGGTTGGTTCCATACCAGGATGATCAAAGTCACATATGGGGTCCAATCGGTGATACTGAGTTGGGATTTAAGTTAAGGGTGCCATTTGGTAGTGAACGAAATGTACGCTTGAGTCTGAGAAACTATTTTATTTTACCGACAGGTGTAAACCATAATCTTGAATACGAACCATATACTTCTGGTAAATTTGGTTGGAGTCCGGGAGCAACGTTTTCCCTAAATTTGGAAGATAATTTTTTTGTCCCGTTAAAACTTTACTTAAATGGCGGATATATAGACAGAGATCTCGGGAATAGCATTTTCAGCGCCAGGGATGACCAAATTTATTTGGGTGTCGGATTAAAAGTCTTGGTTAGAAATACAATATTCTTTTGGGAATATTACACGGAACAATTCTCCAATCGTAAGGAAAAAATTGAGTTCAAGGAAAACTACCAGGTTTCGACGCTGGGATTCTCATTTCTAGGCCCTTACAATTTAATATTGACTACGGCATTTGATATTAGTCTTGCAAAACCAACGGAAAGAACTTTTTTTGTTGATAAAAAATTAGCAGATTGGAAAATTTGGATCGGTATTACTAAGTATATTCCTTTGAAAAAAATGTTTAATGAAATTTCCGATCGTAAACGTCGGGAAAATGAATTAAAAGAAGAGTTGAAGAAACAACAAATGATTAAACAAAAACGCACGGAAGCCGATGAAGAATTAAAGAAAATGCAGGAAGAATTGAAAAAAAAGAAAAAGAATAAAGACAAAAAGAATAATGGCCAATAACCGTGCAAAACTAATTGTTACACTAAGTTGTTTATTTACAGTTCTTTTTAGTTTTTTATTACTAGCCCAGGATATTTCTAATCAAGACAGACTTTTGCAGGAAAGAGCTGCAAAAAGATTGCTTGACCAGGCGATTAGTTTCAGGGATAAGGGTGAGCTCAACAAAGCCGCCAAGGAATTAATTATCATCACAGATTATTATTCAGCTTTTAGTCAAATCGATGTTGTTTTTGTGGAGCTAGGCAATGTTTTAACTGATATGGAATTGTCTTCTGCTGCCAGCCGTATCTTTAGGCATGTCATGAACAATTATGGCAAAAGCAGCTTAGTTCCCAATGCACTCTATGGACTCGAAAGGATTAATTTCTTACAAGATAAGTACGACCGTTCTCTGGAATTTTATAACCGTCTGGAAGAATCATTTCCTAGCGCTGATGTTGGTAGCGGGAAATATTACTATGCCGGGCAAAGTTTTCTAGCATTAGATAAACCAGATAAAGCAATAATAGCTTTTGAGAAAATAGAAATGAACAGTGAATTTCAAGCATATGGTCTTTACTCAAAAGCAATGGCTAAGCTTAAAAAAAAAATGTTCAACAGGCTCTTGATGATTTAAAAGATATTCTCCGGCTGCCAAAGCTCTACACAAAATGGGAGTTGCTGACTCAAAGAAGTAATTTAGTAATAGGACTTACGTATTTTGAATTAGGCGATTACGATGTTTCAATAAACTATTTAAAGAGTGTTAATACGGATAATGAAAATTATCCCCAGGCTTTGATGGGGTTGGGATGGTGCTATATAAAGAAGCAGCAATTTCAATATGTCATTTCTCCTCTTGAAAAATTTGTGAAAAAATTCCCGGCTCATCATCTAATCCCTGAAGTTTTCTTATTGCTTGGCCAGGCTCATTTGAAAATTCGACTATATGAGAAAGCAGTCGATTATTTCAATAATTTGTTAAATATGTTTCCGAAATCTTACGATAATGTCAATATAAATAAAGAGATAGAAAATTCACTCAAACCATTTAAGGAGAGGCTCGAGAAGCAACAGCTAGATCTATTACTAGTAGAGATCGATCTTTTGGATGCTTTTCAAATTGTTTCTAAGAAGTGGATACCGAAATTTATGCTTGAAGAAATCGAAGCAGTAAAAAACCATAGTTCAAAATTGATAGACCAGATCAACAGTGAGAAAGCCAAAATCGATGATATGCTGCAACTCATTGAACAACTAAGGCTCAAACTTGAAGTCCGTACCAAGGATTGGCGAACCTACGCTGAATATGGCATTTCAAGGGCTTTATTTTTAAAGGGGCAGAACCGATGATCAAAGCTCGTATTCTAATTTTCATTTTTGTTTTTTCAGCCTTATTTATCCCATTAAGTTTTGCCCAAGAGAGTAGGACTCAATCCCTGGAAGAATTAATGGAAGAAATTCGAAATCATGAAGAATTGATTTTGAAATATCCCAATAGTGAATATTCTCCCCGGTTATATTTTCAACTTTCCGATCTTTTCATTCGTAAGGCAAGATTGAATTTTGAAGTAGCTATGATTTCGTATGAGTCTCATTTAGAAGAGTATAAAAATGATAAAACAATCGACAAGCCGATCCTTCCGGTAATCAATAATATACATGCAATTACGATATTAGAAAAACTTCTAACAAAATATCCGACCTCCGGTTTTAATGATAAAACCACATACCGATTAGCTTTCTTCTATCAGGAGAGAGGCGATGAAGAGAAAAGCCGGGAGTATTTTGAAGCGTTAATTAAGAATTATCCATTAAGCAATCTCTATCCTGAAGCTTATTTTCGATTGGGGGAGCATTATTTTGCCAAAAACAATAATGAAAAAGCAATTTCTTATTATAAGCGGTTGGTTAATGCTGATATGTGGCGTAATCCGTTTTATGACATGTCTCTTTACAAGCTTGGCTGGTCCTATTACCGAATCAACCAGTATCCGGAAGCAATTAGTTCTTTTATGCTTTTGTTGAAAGATCTAAGAACATTAGAGCGCATTCAAACACAAAAACTGGATCTTGCTACCTCTGATTTAAAAAATGAAGCGATTACTTATATAGCCGTTAGTTTTACTGAATATGCGGAACCTGAAGATGCTTTCGAATTTCTGAATTCATTTTCAGATAGTTCCTATAAATATCAAATATTAGAAAAATTAGCCAGTGTTTATTTACAGTTTAGCTTGCTGGATGAGGCAATTAAAACCTATAATCACTTAAATGCTGAATTTCCCAAAAATCCAAATACTCCAGTCTTCTCACAGAAAATAATTGAAATATATGAAAGGAAATTGGATTTCCCCCTGGCAAATAGTATGCGGGGGGAACTGATAGATTATTACAAGCCGGGTAGTGCATGGTTTACTGCTCAAGAGGATTCGGTAATTAAAAAAGAAGCATTGTCTCTTATTAGAAACGCTCTTTATTCCAAAGGTGTTTACCATCAACAGCAAGCGAGAGAAAAAGTAGACAAAGCATTAAATTACCGGCTTGCCATTGATCAACACAAATATTTTTTAGCCCTATTTCCACAGGATTCGTTAGCCTACAAAATAAATTATTACCTGGCTGATGCATACTATTCCACAGGGAATTTCGAAGAAGCTGGTAACGAATACAAAAATTGTTACAAGACTTATCCGGAAAATGAATTTAGCGAGAAAGCAGCTTTCAATTGTATTATGAGCTATAATAAAGCGCTTGAAAGTAAAAGGGATTCTGAGCTTATACCGGTTACCCTAAATCGATTTTTAGACAGCGACTCGCTTGTTACAATACAAGTTGGAAATAGTCCAACCAAAGAATTTCTATTGGGTTGTCATGAGTATGCTGAACGATATCCACAGGGAGATAGAGTCGTGGAAGTACTAATGAAAGAAGCTGAAGTACTAAGCAAAATTCAATACCCTCACTTCGCTCGCCTTATTTACCAAAAAATTATTGTAGGGCATCCGAATCATCCACAGAAATCAATGGCAATGATTTTGGTTGCACAATCATTTTTCCAAGAAGAAAACTATAAAAAAGCTGAAAAGTGGTATGGCGCCGTTGCATCAGGTTTTTCAGATTCTCTTAAACTTGTTGACAGGGCAAGAACTATGATGTCCACTTCAGTTTTCAAAATCGCTGAAAATTACAAAAAGAATGGTGAGTTCGCTTTAGCAGCAGAGAAGTTTCGAAACATTGCTCTAAAATATCCGGCAACACAAATAACCAAGAATGCTTTAATCGCAGCCGGACAAATGTTTGAAACTAGCGGTGAAACTGTCAAATCAGCGGAGTTATTTGAGATTTTTATTAAAGAGAATCCTAATTCGGAAATAACGACCCTTTGCGCTTTGTATGCTGCTAAGTATCGTGAAAAAATTGGCGATTGGATCAATGCAGCTGAAGATTATCTAATCGCCAAACATTCAACATCCGGGTTGCCGGCATCCGCTTCTCTTTTTTCTGCCGGTATTTGTTATACAAAAGCAAGAAATTGGAACTTTTCGATAAATATTTTTGAAGAATATGTACAAATTGGAGAAGATCAAAATCGAGTGCTTGAAGCTCAATGCCGGGTTGGACTAGCATGGTTTGAATTGGAACAATTAAAGAATGCCAAATCTGCATTTGAATTGACTGTCAACAAGTATAAATCAATTAAAGACCAATCCAAATTAAATGCGTATTTTCCTGCCAATGCACAATTTATGCTGGCAGAATTAAGTTTGATTGAATTTTCAAGAATCGATCTCACACCGCCATTTAAAAAAAGTTTAAATAATAAATCCATTTCCCTAAAATCGGTGCTAAAAGCATATTCTGATGCAGCTAAATTTAGAATTTTCGAATGGACGACAGCATCTTCTTTTAAAATCGGGAAAGTTTTTGAAGAATTTGCAAATGCCATACTGGTTTCAACGCTTCCTGAAAACCTTGCTGATCAGGAAATCATCACATATGAATCTCAGTTGCAGAAACTGGCTCGCCCTTTTCAGAAAAAAGCATTGGAAGCACATCAATCGAATGTTAAACAGGCAAAAACCAATAACCTGGAAAACTCCTGGACCGAGTTAAGCAAGGAACAAATTGTTTTAATAAATAATACTTTAAACAACAATAAAGTGAATAATCCATAGAGGCACTATGAAATTAATTTTAACTTTTGGATGTGTTCTTTTATTTACTGTTTTTATGACAACATCTGTAAACGCTCAAACTGTTCCTGACTCTGTAAAGACAAAGACTGTTCAGGACTCAACAACAAAAAAACGGTCATTAAAGATGCTTTTGGAACAAATTGAAATACAAGGCTGGGTGGAGAAACCGCAAATGGTATATGTTATTCCCGGCTTAAATCCTGAAATTGATGACATCATTTTAGATAGATCGTTTCTTATTGAAATTTTACGTCCTTTACGAAAAGATAGATTTGAAAAACAAAAAGTCTCAAGAAGAAAAAGAACAGTAATCCCGTGGTGAATTTGAAATAATTTAGGAGAATTAATTTGGACACAATCGTCTCATTTTTTCAACAGGGTGGAATATTTATGTACCTGATTTTAGCGATGGGATTGTTTGGTTTAACAATTACCATCGAACGAATAATAGTCATCATGATTAAGAATAAAGTAGATTCATTATCTTTGGTAAACCAGGTGGTGAATCATATTAAAGAAGGAAATATTGATTCGGCAAAGATGTTATGCGACCAATCAAAAGCAGCCCTTCCACAAATCATTAGTGCAGGCCTGGCTCAAAGTACGGAAGGCTTGGTGGAAGTCCAAGATGCAATCGAATTAAAAGCAATGTCTGTAATCCCACGGTTAGAAAAAAGGACAGGCTATTTGTCCATGATTGCAAATGTGGCCACTTTGGTCGGTTTGCTCGGAACCATCTGGGGATTGATCACTTCCTTTCAAGCTGTGGCACATGCGGATGCGGCGCAAAAAGCCACGCTACTTTCAAGTGGAATCTCATTGGCCTTGAATACAACTGCTTTTGGGTTAATTGTAGCAATTCCTTGTATGCTTGTTTTCACATTTCTTTATGAGAGAACCAATGAATTGATAGACGATATCAATGAAAATACTGCCAGAGTTTACCAATTTTTAGCCAGAACATTCAAATCAAAGAATATAAATGAACCTAAAGAAAGTACTTGGGAAAAATAGAAAAAGTCGTGACGTTGAGTTAAACGTCACACCGGTGATGAATATATTTGTAATCCTTATCCCTTTTCTGCTCCTCACGGCAACATTTGTAAAAATTGCCATAATTGAATTGACATTACCCACACTGGAAATTATAGAAGATACCAATCCGGAAGACCTTAAGGATTTAACTCTTTTGATGGTTACCATTAATCCTGAAGGATTCGAAATCAAAACTTCGGAAAACAATTTTCCTAAAGTTCTGAATACATCTGATGGATTTGATTTTAAAAAACTTGCCGAACAGCTCGAAGATATCAAACTACAATATCCGAAATTGGAGGATGTATTGATTTCACCAGCTGATGATATTCAATACCAGGTAATTATCAAAGTATTGGATAGTTGCCGTGATGTTGGATTCCCTAATTTTGCAATCACAGGATAAATATGTATAACCTGGTTCAATCTGACGATTCTCTGCATCATCATTCGTTCACCCTGAAACCGCGAAGAAAACACTACACTTTTACGCTTCGTCTGACATCCATGATCGATGTTTTTACGATTCTTCTAATATTTCTTTTGAAGAACTTTTCAACCGACGGCCAGATTATGTCAACTTCAAATGATATTATCCTCCCTGTGTCGACCGCTACGAAAGTTCCCTCAGCCTCTTCGATTATCTTGATCAGTTCCGAATGGATTATGGTAGATGGCAGGCCTTTGGAATCAATAAATAAAATTACAAACGATAAGACACTTTTGTTGAATAACCTTTATGAGGATTTAAAAGCCAAGCGTATCCTGACTGAAAGCGTGGCGAATTTGGATGATCGCATGGCTTTCCGGGGTGAAATAACGGTGCAGGGTGATGAAAATATTCCTTTTCTAATCCTTAAACGAGTAATGTATACCTGCGGACAGGTGGGTTACAATAATATTTTATTGGCAGTCACATCAAGTACTGAATAACATCAACCTGATAACTATGTCGAAACAATCGAAAATTCTTAGAATAAAAGTGGAAAACTTAGGGAGCGTTCGGATTTATACCCTGGAGAAAAAGAAACGTTTCACATTAGGTTATGATCCAAAGAATTCCATTCAAATATTTGGTTCTGGAGTCCCAAAAAGATTTGATCTCATTTCAGGGAAAGAGAATATTTATTACCTTAAAGTTCAGGAAAATACAGTAGGAGAAATCGTTATTGGGGATTCTTCATTGTCTATCCGGGATTTAATCAAACACAATTTTCTCAAACAGGTTAAAGATGGTTATTTACTCGAACTTACCGATGAGAAAAAAGCTTCACTAACGATTTATGATCATAGTTTTCAATTCGGTTTTGATGGCAAAGCTGAAGTTGGGAACGAAGTTGTAGAATATTGGAAGTTTAGAAGAAGAATCATTCAGAGGTTTACTTCAGACTGGCTTTATAAATCGATTCTGGTAACCTCACTGTTTTTTGGATTTTCTTTTAGTTATTATGTGTATGGGCTACCCTATGTAGAAAGCAACACGATTAATCTTGAATCCTACACCAGGTATGTAGCAAAGGTAATTATTCGGCAGCCACAAAAAGAGGAAGTTAAACTATCCCAATCGCGGCAGGACTTCAATCAACCTTCTAACGAAACTTCCTCCACAAAGAAAGAAACAGATAACGAAACCGAATCGTCACCTCCCGCGGCCAAATCAACATCACCTGTAAAACCGGCAGTTACCAAAAGGGGACTGTTGGGTTTAATCGGGGGAAAAGGAACGAGCGACAATCCCGGGGTGGTTATCGAATCTTTAATGGGCAAAGGATTGATTCAAGAAATCAACGATATTTTGAATAGCGGACAGAACCTTGTGATTGAGCTGCCATCTTTAGATGATCTTGGCGATTTGGGTCAACTAATCCCAGAATCCGAATTGGAAGTGGATAATCTAATTTCCGAAATGCAGGTAGATGAAAAAATTGTGTTGAAAGATAAGGGAGAAGTAGAGCTTCAAAGTTTGGATGAAATTCAGGTAGGTGAATCCGGTCTTGGATATCGGGATGAAAAATCACTGTTGGATGTTCTAAATTCCTACAAGGGAAGGATCACATTTACTTATAACAAATACTTAAAACAATTTCCGAGATTAAGAGGCAAGGTTATCCTGGAGATTACAGTCAATGCCGAAGGCCTAGTAACTCTTTGTAAAGTTATTTCGTCTACACTTGGTAATTCCGAACTTGAAAATGAGCTTGTGGCATTGATAAAAGATTTTCAATTTAAACCCGTTGCCGAAGGTGATGTAACCTTTCAAAATCCTTTTGTGTTTTTCAGACAAGG
This sequence comes from candidate division KSB1 bacterium, assembly GCA_022566355.1. Classification (NCBI taxonomy): domain Bacteria; kingdom Pseudomonadati; species Candidatus Zhuqueibacterota bacterium. Next base: position 38,879 of record JADFJB010000007.1, on the reverse strand, counting down.
CACCTAATAAGCTACCCTCTTGATAATAATTCATATTCCCCTTTTTCAGGTTTAAAAACAAAGACAAATCTCATTTTTAGACTTGGGTTTTCATATACCCAAATTTCATGTTGGTAGTCCTCATTTTCGATGGAAGGATGAAAAATCTCCGTGGGTGGTCCATTCAAAATGTAAATTCTTCCCTGGTCGGTTTGCCAACCCTGTTTTCCACTAAGAAGGCTGTGAAAATTTTGATTTGCAAATCTTACCCTATGAATAAATTCTTCTTTTAATTCATTTTTTTCAGTTAAAGGTGAAGGATCTCGTTCATTCCAAAATTCTACGATCAATGAATCTCTTTGGCTTTCTTCAAATGAATTAATGTACTCAAATTCATTTTTACTTAAAATATGCTGCAAAGGAGCGGCAATATTAATGTCACTGGTGTCCTCAACGTTTTCACTTATTTTTTTTCTAAAATAAATTCGAATTTCTTTACTTTTCTCCTCTATTCCCCTTGAAACTAAAATATTTAATATGTAAAGACCAGGTTGTTGTTCAGACGGATCAAATTGAATCGTGTTGTGAAATTGGTCCTGTTGTGTTGAAAAAAAAGATTTATTGCTCTTCCAAACAATCTCCTGCTTTGTATTTTTCAGTTGATATCGAACATTCAAAGAATCTAGTCCTGCTTGCTGATAAAATTCGTTAAACACTTTGAAAGGAGATTTTGCCCGGTAGTGGACTTTATCTCCGATTAGAACCGGTGATAAAAGTCGGGAATTTAGAATGAGTTGAGCAATATTAGATTTCGGATGAACTTCAGTTAACGGTTCAATTTGAAAGAGGCGATCCTCCGTTAAATCGGATGTCACTAATGGATCGCTGATTTCTAATGGATTTTCAAATAAGTCTAGAATCTCAAATTCCTTTTTCCGGGTTAACGATTTTCTGATATCTAAATCTGTCAGTTCTAACAGTAATTGATATTCTCCCGGTAGTAAATCAATGGCATAATAGTATAGATGAACATTGGTACGTGAATTTGTCTCTTTGAAATTATCGACAGAAATACTTTTCCGAAAAGTTTTGTCGGATATTAACTGGTTTTTAGATTCGGTTATCGTGAATGTTATTTCAAAGTTTGCCACGTACAATGAATCCGATTCCTTAACAAATTGAAGGAGATCATTCACAATTGATACGATGATTGATAAGTGTGAAGAATCACCTTGCGTTGCGGCAAATTGGTAAAGGTCATAGTTGAAATACAAACTTCGATTTACCTGGAATTGCCGTAATTGATTTTCTACATCTTTTAAATTCTGTGCGTTGGTGATTTGAATCAAACTGCAAAGAATAAGGAATGAGAACAAAATGCGCATAATATTACCCATATTAAGAGCTCCAATTAAATAATTTCTAAACTCGTTGTAGACTTTCGGGTCTGATTAGATATTTTATCGAATACTGTAACGGAAAGTTCAATAACCCCCAGGGGCATTTTACCAACATCCAATGAAATATATTCCTTTTCAACAGATGAATTCCCTTGCCGCTCATATGTTGAAGTTACGCTTGGTTTTTTGTCTCCGCCAAATATTTTTCCAATTGATCTGAAAAACTTTTTAACTCCACCCTCTTTTCTCGTTAAGGATTTAACTGTATAATCAATTGTATATTGAGTTTCACCATCAGCATTTTTTCTCAAATTATAGATTTCATAATAAATAATTATTGGTTTTGTCCTGTCAAGTTTTGAAAAGGTGTATGGCAAAACCCATAAATTGTCTTTATAAAACCTGCCTTTTTTTTGTGCTTTTTCTACCTTTGCAGCCAATTCAATATCACTAATGAGCAGGGAATCTAGATTAAAGTTTTTTATGGGCACATTCAAATTACCAATCCCAAGCATATTTCCTTCGGGATTTTTTAATTCTATAACAACCCTATAGGATTTATTTGGAGCCAGGTTAAATATTGCCTCATCGATGCTGGCTACATCTTTAATTTGATCCAGGGAGGTACCGAGTAATTTTATTTCATTTTTTTGTTGATCCACTCTTGAATAAAATTCATCGAATATCCCGACATTACTATGAATAGTCGCCAAATATTCATTTTCTTTGCTTTGTTTGATGCCCAGGTTTTCACCCATGATCGTGTGATAAACTTCAAGCTTGGTTTTACCTTCATCGCCACGAAATTGAGCATATCGGACAGTAAATGGCAGCGGCTCTGCTTTATAATCATAATTAAAAACTTCTGACGGAGCTTTATCAGCCGCATTTGTTTTTTCGATAGTAAAATCCATCAAATCTGTTGAACGGGTGCTCGCGCTAAATTTGTTATAAACCCCACCTAAATCAGGAGCTCGTTCGCTGTATAATTGGGTCGCTAACAATTGTTTAAAACTATAAGGAACTCCCGCTTTTGAAGCTACTGTCAAATCTTGAACCAATTGATAATGGGCGCCAAATTGAACAAAATCGAAGACTAAGCCCCTGCGTATGCTTTTTTGGTAAGACCAGGATTCGTTATCTTTTACATCTGCGGTTGACATGCTTGAAGTATATCGGACATCCGGTTTACCATACTTCACATAAATCCTTCCACGGTCATCATAATAGGGCGGCACGGTATACGAAAAGACAAGACGTGCATGTTGCACCCGGCGAAAATGTTCGGAATATCGCTCATTCTCCTCGGTGAACGGTGTGGGGTCTCTTCTTTTCCAGAATTTCTGAAAAAACAATCCTCTCTTTTTGTTAGGAAGGCTTTCAAATTCTTCTTTTTCAGCCTTGTTTGAAAGATCTTCGATTTCCAGAAAGAGAGACTGTAACATTTCTTTATCTTTCAATCTTACAATCCCCTGCATGAACAAACGGCTGGCGCTCTCGGTTTTTCCCATTTCATTATGAATATCCGACATTCTTATAAATGGCCTTGCATCTTCCGGATGTTGACCGGAATAAAAATTTAAATTCCGAATTGCTTCCTGAAACTTCTTCAGTTTGTACAAAGCAATTGCCAACTCATAATGTGTCTCATAATAATCGGGTTTTAAAGTCAACAAGGTATTATAGGTTTCTATGGCTTTGTTATAATTTGAATCACCGCCTTTTGCAACATATGCTCTGCCAAGAAAATAACGGGCTTCCCAATAGTCCTCCTTTTGTTTTACTGCCTGTTCAAACTCTCGGATCGCTTTGGAATGGTTGTCTTGCTTAAAAAGTTCTTTTAATCTTTCAAACGGGATAAGCGAACTCTCGCCTTTATACAAATGGATTCGCCCTTTCCAGAACTTTGTTTCCGGGTTATTCTTATCGATTTTATCAGAAAGATTGATCCAGAATCCAGCCGAATCCATATCTTCCAACTGGAAATATAGGCTGCTTATTTGATTCAGGATCTGTTGATCGCCTAGGTTATTAATGGTTTTTAATTTATAATCTCGAATAAGTTGCCGGATGGAATCTTTCTGGATTCTTGTTAGAGGAATGTCAAATGAATATACTTGCAAGGGAAAAAATGTTACTAAAGATAAAAACAGGAGGAACGAATGTTTAATTCGATTAATAGAGTCCACTTTGAATACCTTGAGTGTTGATTAGCATTTTATTTATTTACAAATTTATAGAAGCTGTTTAGTAAAGGCAAATTTAATAATGAAATTAGCCTAATATACTAAAAGGATGATCAAAATAAGTCTTGAATAATTTACAATGTTTCTTTAGTTTTAACACATTCCCGACTGAGTAAATCCAAATTCATCTACTCATCAATATTTATTAAATTAGAAGATAGCTTATGAAGCTTTATCAATTATCCTCATCAGACCAGTTTATTATCGCCGTTGAAATTGATCGAGGGCTAATCAATTTTACCGATGCATTCCAAGTGTATAATTTCATTAAAAAGAAACGTATGATGGTGAAGTTGAGTTCCATTCAAGACTTAATTTCTTTGCCGGATTTTTCGGATGAGCTTATTCTTCGAGTTTTTGATTACCTTGAAACTCATAATTTGTGGGATCAGTTTGTTATTAAAGATGAATTTTCAATTAGGGCTCCCTTATCTAATCCCGGGAAAATAATATGTGTTGGCTTAAATTACCTGGCCCATGCAGCCGAAGGCGGGCATGCAGTACCCGATGAACCATTATTCTTTGGAAAAGTCGGATCGATTGTTATTGGTCCGGAAGAAGTAATTCATATTCCGCCGGGTGTTGGGCGAGTTGATCATGAATTGGAATTGGCTGTTATTATTAGTAAAAAAGCTTACCGGGTGAAGCAGGATGATTTTGAAAATTATATTGCGGGTTATACGGTTTTCAATGATATCACGGCAAGGGAAAAACAAAGAGACTTTAAGAAAGCCGGGCAGCCATGGTTCCTGTCTAAAAACATGGATACTTTTGCCCCTATGGGACCATGCATGGTTACACCCAAAGAATTAAGTTTTCCTTTTGATCTGGATTTAGAGCTTACAATAAACGGTGAAATCAAACAAAAATCGAATACCGGTCAAATGATCGTCAAAATACCTCAATTGATCCAATCTATTACCCAGTACCTCACACTCTATCCCGGAGATGTAATTTCTACAGGTACAGCGGAAGGGATTAGTCCGTTGAAGGATGGTGATCTGATAGAAGCTTCAATCGAAAAGATTGGTGTTTTGCGTAACACCGTTGAAGAAATTCATATTTAAATGAATTTTAATTTTTTAACTATTGAATTAACAGCTATTCAACCGATTCGATGGATTACGGATGAAAGAGATATTTCCTGAGTGAGTGAACATATTATCTATGGGGTACATTCTATTAAGTCCGCCCTTGATTCTAACCAAACCCTGGAAAAAATTTTAATTTCCATTACGGTACAAAAAAGTAAAATTTCCGAAATAATCGCTATCGCAAAACAACAAAAAATTGTCGTTCAGTTTGTTCCTTTTGAAGCAATTGCGAAAAAAGCAAAAACTGTAAAGCACCAGGGCATTTTGGCTTACATTAGCCCGGTATCATTATTAACCCTGGATGAGCTTTTGACAAAAATAAAACTTCAAAAATCCACCCCGATCATTGCTTTATTGGATGGCATTGAAGATCCACACAATGTGGGGGCCATAATTCGTTCTGCAGAGGCGGCGGGGCTTTCCGGATTAGTCTTGCCACAAAGGCGATCTGCACCATTGTCTCCTGTGGTCAGCAGCACTTCCGCAGGAGCGATTCATCACCTGCCGATAGCACGAGTGACTAACCTAACGCAGTCAATAAAGAGTTTAAAAAAACATGGCTTTTGGATTATTGGCAGCGATGAAAAAGTATCCAAAACCATTTGGGAATTGGACTCAAATTATCCAATGGCAATTGTAATTGGAAGTGAAGGGAAAGGCATACGCCGGCTGGTAAAAGAAAGCTGCGATTTCCTGGTTAAAATTCCGATGTTTGGCAAAACCTCGTCTCTGAATGCCTCTGTAGCTGCGGGATTGCTTTTTTACGAAGCGCGTCGAAGACTACAAAATCAGGAATAAAAATTTATAATTTCTTTTGCAGAAGGAAGAATTATTGAGTACTGTTTAACAGTAATATTAAAAGCAAATTTTAATTGTTTTACTAATAAAAAGAATGCTAACTGATTTCAACAAAACTCGACCCCCTGCCGTTGCCGGTATGTTTTATCCCGACGATCCTACCGAGCTAAAGCAACAAATTGATTTTTATTTAAACAACCTGGAGAAAAAACCTATAATTGGAGAATTAATGGCGATTGTTGTACCTCATGCCGGGTATATGTATTCAGGCCAGGTTGCTGCAGCGGCATATATTCATCTATTGGATCAAGAATTTGATTACGTCGTTATAATCGCCCCAAGCCACAGGGAATATTTTAAAGGTATTTCCGTTTTACCAGCTCTCGGTTATTCAACGCCTTTAAGAGATGTAAAAATTGCTACAAGCTACTGCGAACGACTAATCGAACAAAATGATAATATAATAGCTTCGTGGGAAGGCCACAATGAAGAACATGCCCTGGAAGTTCAACTTCCGTTCATCCAGAGAGTTTTGGGTGATTTTGAGCTAATTCCAATTATTATGGGCGATCAAACTTTTGATAATTGTATTCTTCTCGGTGAAGCGCTGGTGAAAGTCTTTCGGCATCAAAAAACATTAATCGTTGCCAGCTCTGATCTTTCCCATTATTATCCTGCACTTGATGCTGAAATCAAAGACAAAAAAGTAGTCACGCGTATAAATGCTTTTGATTACGAAGGTCTCTGGGATGATATTGAATCTCAATCCAGTGAAGCTTGTGGAGCAGGGCCTATAGTGGCGGCTATGTATACAGCAAAAAAAAGGGGCGCTAATAAATCTGAAGTTCTTCTTTATCAACATTCCGGAAATATCACTGGAGACCATTCCGCTGTGGTAGGTTATCTTTCTGCGGCGATTCATAAAGGATAACCTAAATACCATTTTTTGTTTCCTTGCAGTAATGGTAAAGAAATTGTTGAATTTTAAGAAAAAAAATCATGTAGTAACTTGCCTTAAAAGGGTTCTATATTCATGCGCCTGACCCTTGAAGAGATGATAGAACTTTTAGATCTTGCACATGGCTCAATCGCAGCTAAATGTGAAAACACAGAATTTGTTTTCGAGGTACCAGAATCCGAAACTTTTCATCAAAAAGCTGGGGTGTTTGTCTCGTTATACAACCAAGATCAGCTTGCAGGGTGTATCGGATTTATAGAGTCAGAAAATTATTTATATAATTCTATAGTACAAGCGGCAGAATCTGCCGCCTTTAAAGATCCGCGTTTTCGTAATATTCGAAAAAAAGATTTACCGACTCTGAAGATTGAAATCTCCGTTTTATCTCCCTTGGAGCTAGTCGAAGGTTCGAAGGACATTGAGATTGGGAAACATGGGATTTACCTCAAAACCAAACTACAGCAAGGCTTGCTTTTACCACAAGTGGCGCCCCGATTTCATTGGAATGCAGAAACTTTTCTCGACCAAACTTGCATCAAAGCTGACCTTCCTGTTGGCGCATGGAAAGAATCGGGAACGAATATCTATCGATTCTCTGCAGAAATATTTAGCGACGACGACGTTTCTTCCGGCCAAACCAACTAATTTCCACCTAAAATTTAACTATAGGATAATCAGATCAATTCAAATGGCTGCTTCCTAAGCTTTTTAGTTATGCGAGATCTTATAAATCTATCCTAAACGAAGTTAATTAACTCAAATCTGTGGATAGCGCATTTCTTATAAGTTAAGTTATAAACAGATCATAAATAACCTCGTAGAGGTTTTATTTTTGTAGATATGGGGTTGATCAAGGTTTTCAAATCCTCGTAGAGGATTAATAATTAATTAAGGATCATGGATAGTTTATGTATCGTAATTATTCTTCAAAAATAGGCCTAGCTTTAAGACCATCCTTTCCATCTTTATGATGACCCTTTTTAAAAGATGGTTTTTATAGATGTTCGATCAAAGCTTGTGTAAACTCTGTAGTCGTTCCGGAGCCACCCAGGTCAGGAGTTAATGAAATCCCCTTATTGATCACTTGATTAACGGCTTTTTCTATTCTATTCGCAGCATCTTCTTCACCGAGGTAATTTAACATTAAAGCCCCGCTTAGAATTAAGGCCGTCGGATTGGCTAAATTCTTTCCGGCGATATCGGGCGCGGAGCCATGTACAGCTTCAAAAACTGCATATTTTTCACCAATGTTAGCGCTGGGCGCCATTCCCATACCACCGATTAATCCGCTGGTTAAATCCGAAATAATATCGCCGAATAAATTTTCCATAACCAGCACATCAAATTTGCTGGGATCCAGCACTAATCCCATTGCAGTCGCATCGACAATTGTTTCATCATATTCAATATCCGGAAATTCCCTGGCAACCTTTCGGGCGACCTCAAGAAATAAGCCATCACTCAATTTTAAAATATTTGCTTTATGAACAGCCGTTACTTTTTTCCTCTTGTATTTTTGAGCTGTTTCAAAAGCAAATCGAACAATCCGATCGGATCCGGCTTCCGTAATGATACGAAGACTTTCGACGACGCCGGGAATAACAATGTGCTCAAGCCCGCTGTACAAGCCTTCCGTATTTTCACGAACTACAATTAGATCTACATCTTTGATAGCGAGATGGAATGCCATTTACTGTTTTGGCGCGGCGAAAATTTGCATACAAATCCAATGTTTTACGGAGTCCCACATTCACTGATTTAAACCCGGAACCGATTGGCGTCGCGGTCGGCCCTTTAAGTGCAATTTTATTTTTAACAATAGATTCCACAGTTTCCCGAGGCAATGCCTTATTATATCGATTCATGATATCTGCACCTGCCTCTTGAATTTCCCAATTAATATCCACCCCAACGGCTTCGATTACTTGTTGCGCAGCTTCACTGACTTCCCTTCCAATTCCGTCACCGAGAATCAGGGTTATCGTTGTTGCCATTTATTGAGTTCCTCATAAAAATTTTGTGAACATAATAAGAGTAACAGAAAAACCGACTTTCTATGATTTAAGAGAAAGTTGGTTATTTTATTCGACAAAGTTAGAAAATAATTAATGAGAAATCCAATAGATTTAGTTAGAAAATTATAACCTTTTCACAAGCCAAGATTGATTAAACATGGAGGTCTCAGACACGAAGGAAATATTGTGGAAACCACTTCGTTAATTTCCGCAACGATCTAATTTAGGAAAGTTTTTTAGTTTGTACAACAAATTATTTATTGCAAATTATCATTGTAGATTGATGGTTAAATTCAGGTTTGCTCAAGTGTACTTACTTAGACTATAACAGTGAATGTCCCGATAGGGACAAAATATTAATAGCGAATGACTTTACCTCAAAAAAAAATAAAAATCCCCTCGGGACAAAATAGAAAAACCATTGACAAAATAAATATATCAATTACAGGTCTGCTGAAATAAAATGGCTGATTAATTAGTGTAGTATCGAATTCAACGCCTTGCCAACTTCCCCGAATTGAAAAGAAAAACCGGCATCCAAAAGCCTTTTAGGAATTACTTTTTGGTTAGTCAGGATGGTTTCATCTGCCATTTCTCCCATTATTCCTTTCAGCAAAAAAGCCGGAACCGGCAACCATGATGGACGTCTCATGGCTTTACCAAGATGCTTACAGAAATTCCGCATGGTTTCCGGGTTTGGTGCGGTTAGATTGTAAATCCCAGAAAACTGATCTTCTTCTAAAATCCGGAGAATAATATTGACCTCATCTTCGAGGTGGATCCAGGAAAGCCATTGCCTGCCACTGCCAGAAGGCCCGCCGACAAAAAATCGAAAAGGCAGCATTAACTTTGGCAGTACTCCACCCCCGGAACCCAGAACAAGCCCTGTACGAATACAAACTCGGCGAACCCCAAGCTCTTCGACATCTTTTGTTGAATTTTCCCATTCCTGTGTGAGCGCCGCCAAAAAACCTTCGCCCGTTGAAGAATTTTCGGTAAGTTCCTCATCTTCTCTTGAACCATAATATCCAATCGCAGAAGCCTGCACCAAAACCTTTGGCTTTTGTTTTGCATCTCTTATTGCATTGCTAACAGCCAGACCTGCATTTAACCGGCTTTGCAGCAATTCTTCTTTTACCGATTTGGTCCATAAACTTTTACCGATATTCCGTCCGGAAAGATTGACGATTGCATCTGTTTTATCTACATAAGTTTGCCAACCGGTTGTGGACTTGCCATCCCACTCAACAGTGATTACTTGCGGATCGAAAATCTTTTTGGCACTTTTGAGATTTCTTGTGAGAGCAATCACTTCATGAGAATGAAGGAGAAGACGTTCTGTGAGAGCACGACCAATGAAACCTGTTGCACCTGTGATGATTACACGCATTAGCGATTTTAACTCCAAATACTCAACACTAATTCCCGATATTTCATTCCAATAGTAGCATTTTACGGGTTAGTACCTTGCCGCCTGCACGCAATCTGGCGAAATAGATTCCGGATGGCCAATTTTCAGCATTTATTTGGACACGATAACGGCCAGCCGGCTTTTGTTGATTGAACGCGGTTGTCATGAATTGGCCGGCGAGATTATAAATATTTAATTTAACGGGTCCATCAGTAGCTAACTCGAATTCCAGGGTAGTCGTGGGATTAAAAGGATTGGGGTAATTTTGCAAAAGAGCAAAATCTGTTGGTATTGCAAGGATCACTTCTATCTCATCGGAATACATGAAGGAGCCATTGTTGTCAATTTGTTTGAGTCGGTAAAAGTATTTCCCTCCCGAAACTTCAAAATCCGTAAAAGAATAATCATGTGGCTGGGTAATGGTTCCTTGCCCTGGAATAAAAGCGATGTCAATATAAGAAACACTTTCGGATTTCCTTTGCAATTCAAACCCAATGTTATTGGTTTCGCTCACCGTGCGCCAATGGAGTTGGATATCTCGTTTGGATGCAATAGCGTAAAAATCGGCAAGCTCAACCGCCAGGGGTATTTGTTCGGTTATACTATTCACTACCGGTGGACTCGCAACATTGGCTTGTAAAGTTTCGCCAAGTTCCATGGGTGTAGCTAAAAATGAGCCCGAGCTTTTAGACAAAACAATATTTTCAATAGGGGGCAAAAAGTAAGTCGTTAACCCAAGAATAAACGACCCGGTAATGTTGTTTCCGCTAATTAATATCCCGGAATCGCCCTGGGTTCTTGTATCGCCGATTCCTACCACACCATCCATTCTTCCACCGGTAAAGCTATCCCAAAAATAGAGTTCCTGGCTATCGCCGATATCAGATACAAAGTTTATATTTAGCACTGTCCCTGGCGCCCCGGTTACCATCATCCAATTATAACCAGGCACAACAAGTGTCCTGTCTATGCCAGTGTTGGTGCCAATCCCATCGATAAGATTTGCTGTTTGCTGGCTTGAATTGAAGAAATTATAAAAATACATGCCAATTGAATTGATACCGTAATCGTTTGATGTCCGCATTGATTTAATCTTAGGATTAACATCGATTGGAGCATCATCAAATTTTAGCGGAATTTCAAAAACGCCTCGCATGCAATACGGGTAAAAATCAATTGGGAATTCATAAGGGCCCAGTTCGATGGGAATAGTAATGAATCCAAATGTCACCTTTAGTTCAATTTTAACAACCATGTTGCGACGGAACCGGACTTTCGAATTAAAAAATGGCAGAATTTCCTGCATCTTAATATTATCTTCATTAATAGGAATCTTACCAATGTCACTATCAACCAATATCCGAACTTTGAAGCGATCGAGGATATCTACATTCGTACCCCCGCCCATTTCCGTAATCGTATAATTTGTGGGTAATCCAAAACCCGGATCAAAACCGACTTCATAATATTTGGATAAGACTTTGTCATTCTCCGCATCATAAGCCATGTAATCTTCAAAAACAAAATCATCTATAGATGCAGAATGGTAAAGGTAAACCCATCCCTTCTGGTTGCGCAGCGTGTCAACTACTTCGATGCAAATTCGGGTCAGATCGGTATCTTGCCGCCATAAATCAACCGGAACTTTGTCTCCCAATGACTTCAACATAAAAACTATTTCTTCATTTGAATCCAATATCCCATCATCCACTTCATGATAGGAGCCGGTGGTATTGTTGCGTTCATCGATTTGAAATGGAACAATCCGCCAGGCAGCCAAGTCCGCATCGTAGGCATAAAGGAAAAGTTGAGAAATGGAAAGCCCCCACAAGGCCTGCATGGAATTAGCTTTTACAACGATGGGTTCAAACTTTCTGTTAAGCAAGTCTTTGGGGATTATATCTGCATACGATGCGGCAGTAAAGGATAGGATGAAAACCAAAAATAGCAATTTTTTGTATTTCATAAATCGGCTCTTTTCATAATGATGCATGCTTTTGGTCGAAGTTCATCCGGGAATTACAATTAGGCTGTCATAAAAACGCATATTTTGCACTAAATATCCTTTTTATTTTGCCTTTGACGTAATGTAAACAATTCCGAAGAGTTCATCAAATTATATATAAGGATATAAGATGATTAGCTTTTTGCCGCAAACAAAGGTTGGCATTATGAAGGTGGTCTGTTTGTTATATGTGATGATAAATACTTTCAGAGTTTATCTGAATAAACAAGGAAGAATCAGCAAAGAACTCAACAATAATTCTTTTAATGTTTATATTATTCACACGATAGTTCTGGGTTGTATAGCATTAACGATGCTTAACACCTGAAATTCCTTCACTATTAAAGTTTCTTATTTTGACAGTTTCAACCTATGCAGCAAGTAATTTGATCATTACTTTTTATAGAAAAGTCATCAAATCAAAAATATCAATTAAAAGAAAGGAAATAGCAATGAAAACAGTAACGACAGCAATGCTGGTAGTCACACTCCTTACCGGTGCCGGTTGCGGAAACCAGGACAACTCAGCTCCGAATCGTAGGCCTCCACGTGGCAGCCATTCAGGGAAATCTTGAAGCCATTCGGCAGCACATTAAGGCCGGTTCAAACCTGAATGAAAAAGAACCGACACGAGGGTCCAGTCCCCTGATCACGGCGGTGGTATTGGTAAGACTGAAGTGGCTAGAGCGTTGATCGAAGCCGGGGCCGATGTGAACTACAAAAACAACGAAGGATCAACTGCACTTATCACCGCCGCTTTTTTCTGCCGCACCGAAATCGTAAAGATTCTGCTGGAGAATAGCGCTGACAAAAATGCAAGAAATAATGCTGGAAGCACTGCGTTGGAATCCGTTGCAAGTCCTTTCGATGCTGTCAAAGGTATCTACGATGGCCTCGGAGCTGCCCTTAAGCCCCTGGGATTGGAACTGAACTACGAGCAGATTATGGCGACTCGCCCAAAGATTGCTGAGATGCTGCGATAGATGGTACTTCACAATGAAGGTTAAATGATTCCATAAATCCCGTATAACAAATGACTAAACTGGAGCGGCGGTTGAGCGTTAAATGGACATCGCCAGCCGCCACCCTGGTTAGCTTATGTACTGTAGGTTTCTACCGTTTACGCTTTCATCAATTTACACAACAAAGGTTCGGGATCATTGTTGTTTATTATTGTTTATTGGTCATTGCCTGTTGTTCAATTAACTTTTCTGACCTTTCTTAAACTGCTAGGTATGAGAACTCAAAATATCAATCTAAATTTTGTTTGGAAAAGTAGAAAACTTTAAATATATTATGGTGAATGAAGTTATCGAATGGAACAAAAGCTGTTATTCCGGAAACAAGTGGTGGCCTCAAAAAGAACGGGTGTTTTTATCTTAATTATTGGGAGTATTTACTTTTTCGCGATGGTATTTCGTATGGTTCTTGGGCTAACGTTGTATGCAGAAGCCTTCTGGTTTAGCAATTATTTATCAACTGCATTTCATTACGTTTTGGTGCTATACTTAATTCTTGTTGGCTGGTATCATCATAAAATGAGTAAACCAAAATCAAACAATTATATTCTTTCTTCAAGATATGTGTACTTTAATAATTAACAATGCCTTGATTTTGGCCGCTTATCCGGTGATCATGCTTGTTTGTACAGGCCGGGTGAGGTTCATATCGTTTTATATTCAGATAACGTATTTTGGTTGGGCGCAGGTTAACTTGAATAATTCGGATGCTGCATTTCAGTATTTTGATAAAATTTTTGAAGAGCGAGCCTAATGGGTAGTTTACAAGAATATCTGGCCATCTCCCGAACAAATGGTTAAAGACGCCAAGTATACTAAGTTCTTGAAGAAAATTGGCTTGCCGGTATGAATAGGACACGTTGGTTGCATAGCAAAAAGTTGTATTCTACATTCTAATCATTTAATTTGAAAACAGTTGAATATCTTTGATACTTCTAACAATGGAGTAAATTCATTGGGTGAAACGTTGTTCACCTAAATAAGTTTGAATCATGGACTCCTTCTTAATTTTCTTCGAGCAGATGCCGGTATGGCAGAAGTTTGTCTGGGTTTTAGGTTGTTTAATCTTTTGTTGGTTACTCGAGGGTAACTATCCACTATTTCAATTTGATTATCAAAAATGGAAACATGGTGGGGTTAATTTAGTATTTTTTTTGGGCATAGGAATCATCAACCTTATTTTCGGAATTGCTACCGTGGGCGTATTTGAGTGGGTCCAGCAGAATGAAATTGGATTATTGTTTATTATTGATCTGCCTATCTGGGCTGAATTGCTCATCGCCGTTTTACTATTGGAGCTGGTAGCACAGTATTTCGTCCATTATCTTATGCACAGGATAAAATGGCTGTGGAAGCTTCATATGGTTCATCATAGTGACACGAAAGTGGATGCTACCACCGGCACTCGTCATCATCCAGGTGACTATATTCTGCGTGAATTATTTGCCTTGGTCGCCATAATTCTTATTGGTGCTCCCATCGCATTCTACTTCTTTTTTAGAATATGCACCATCTTCTTCACGTATGTCACCCATGCAAATATATCGATGCCAAACTGGTTGGATAAATCCCTAAGTTGGATTTTTATAACGCCCAATATGCACAAATTTCATCATCACTTTAAGCTGCCATGGACTGATGCCAACTTTGGCAATATGTTCTCAATTTGGGATCGTATTTTTGGAACAATGGTCTACGATGACCCCAAAAAAGTAAGGTATGGCTTAGATTTTCTTGACGGTACGCCAGATGAAAATATTCTCTTCCTATTGAAGATGCCCTTTGATAAGAATATAAGTAGTGATTGAATCCCGAAAACTATGGACTCACAAAAAATTAGTGCTATCTTATGGTTTCTATCTGCGCTCTTTTGCCTGCGAGTTCTCGCCCAACTGACTGCGTCGGTAGTCGACACTACTTTTCTCCCGGCTTTTGAAGATTGGCACAGTGCCACTATGCCGTATGGCCTGCTGGCTTTTTTTCAGATAGTGATTCTGTTCTTCATGGCGAAAACCGCGTTGAGATTCTCCCGGAAACAAGTGCGGCCGTCAAAAAGAACTGGTGTTTTCATCTTAATTATCGGGAGTATTTACTTTTTTTCGATGGTATTGCGTATGACGCTTGGACTAACGGTGTATACAGAATCCCGCTGGTTTAGCAATTATCTATCAACCGCGTTTCATTACCTTTTGGCCATATTCTTACTTCTTGTTGGTTGGTACCATCATAAAATAGCTAAACTAAAATCAGTCAATTCAATGCTTTGTTGAAGACATGCCTACTTTAACAATCAAAAATGCCTTGACATGGACCGCTTATCCGGTGGTCATGCTTGTTTGTATCGGCCTGTTTATGACCTTCAGAGGCCTGGGATTTGCTTTACTTGCCTATACTTACATACCGGTTATCGTTGGTGCAGCATCGATTACTTTCCTGGAACTTTATAACCCGCATATCAAAAGTTGGATAGCCAATAAGAACGATGTTGGCAACGATATGTTATTTATGGTAACCGTGCAGATGATTCTGCCGAAGTTACTGGCTTTTCTGGTTGCCATTTCTATCATAAAAATAATAGCTTACTATAGTTTAGGATTGACTGGATTCTGGCCCCATGCCTGGCCAATTGGCGTACAAGCAGTTCTCATGGTATTAATTGCTGATTTTTTTCGCTATTGGCTGCACAAGTTTTCGCATGAAAATAATACCTTATGGAGACTTCACGCGGTTCACCATTCGCCCAAGAAACTTTACTGGTTAAATGTTGGTCGATTCCATCCGATCGAAAAAAGCTTACAATTCCTGGCCGACGCCCTGCCCTTCATTGTTTTGGGTGTGCGGGAAGAGGTAGTGGCACTCTATTTCGTTTTTTACGCTGTAAATGGCTTCTTTCAACACTGTAATATCGAGCTGCGATTTGGATTTCTGAATTACATCATCAGCAGCGCAGAGCTGCACCGCTGGCACCATTCGCGCTTGATTGAAGAATCAAATGCCAATTATGGCAATAATATCATCATTTGGGATATCCTTTTCGGGACATATTTCTTCCCGAGGGACCGTTTGGTCGGTGAACTAGGTTTGTTTAATAAAGACTACCCCTTGGATTTTAAATCCCAACTTAGGACCCCGTTTGCCGGCAACATTGATAGTCAAGCCCTCCCCCTTCTCAAGTACAGGGATATCGCGATGAATGGGTTATTAAAGCTGCGGATGATTCATATTCGCTTTCGGTATTATGCACCGTATGTGCGCAGCGCACGCGAACCCTGGAAGGTTCAGGAAAATCTGCTTCACAAAATTCTGCAACAGAACAGGAATACCCGTTTCGGAAAAGAGCATTCTTTTGAAAAGATTAAGAATTACGCGCAGTTCAAAGAGTTTGTCCCGGTACATGATTATGAGCAGTTGAGACCTTACTTCGAGGAACAGGAGAAGACCGGGGAATCCGTTATCCACGCCGACATGCCTATTATGTATAACGAGACCAGCGGGACCACAGGAAAGCCAAAATACATACCTGTGATGGAGGAAACCATATCGAACTTGCGAAAAAGTCAACGGATTTTTTCTTATGTGCAATATAGAATTAAGCCCGAGGCATTCTATGGCAAATTACTGGGCATTGTAAGTCCGGCCAATGAGGGTACCCGGGAAAGCGGAATTCCCTTCGGTTCGGCGTCGGGACTGATTTACAAAACCATGCCCAAAATCATCCGCGGCAAGTATGTTTTGCCTGCGGAGGTTTTTGAGATCAAAGATTACGACACCAAATACTACACCATCATGCGACTCGCCCTGGCACAGAAGGACATCACCTATCTGGCAAGCGCCAATCCTTCCACCTTTCACCGTCTGCTGGAAGTGATGAACGAACAGCAGGACTTGCTGCTGCAGGATATCAAAAGCGGGACCATTGCCTTTTTAGACAAAATGGCACCGGCCATAGCGTCGAAGCTCAAACAAAGTGTCAAGCCAAATCCAAAGCGAGCTGCTGAGCTGGCGGAGATATTTAGCTCTATTGAGTCTGTTGGTTTTTCACAGGTGTGGCCTTACTTAAAGATCGTTACGACCTGGACAGGTGGCAGCTGTGGCATTGCCCTGAGTAGTCTTTTGCCAAAGTTTCCCCGGGATGCCGAAGTGGTTGAACTGGGATATATGTCCAGCGAATTCCGGGGGACCATCACTATCGATCTGGCAACAAATGCCGGTCTGCCGACCATCCGGGAAAACTTTTTTGAATTTGTAGAAAAGGAAAAATGGGAACAAAATGATAAAGTGTTCTTAACCATCGAACAACTTGAACACGACCAGGAATATTACCTGGTCGTGACCACGAAAGCCGGCCTGTATCGATATGACATGAATGATATCGTCACGGTGACCGGCAAATTCCAGAATACACCCACTTTAAAGTTTGTGCAGAAGGGGAAGGGGGTCACCAATATTACCGGAGAAAAGTTGTACGAAAGCCAGGTGATTCTGGCAATGCAAAAAGCGGAACAAACATTCGGTTGCCATTTTCGGTTTTATCAAATGCTGGCTAACCAAGTGTCTTCAGGTTATGAACTATATTTCGAATTAGGCGACAAAACGGCAATCGATGATAACAAAATCTCTGCATATTTAGATGAGCAGCTTGGCCTGTTAAACTTAGAGTACCAGGTCAAGCGCGAGAGTAACCGGCTAAAACCGATAAATGTTTTTTCCTTGCGCCAGGGAACCTTTGAGCGATTTAAGACAGCATGCTTGCAGGGAGGCCAGCGGGAAGGCCAGTTCAAAACAATCGTACTACAATATAAGAAAGACATCCTTTTTGATTTCCATGCGCATATAATGGAATAAGGTACATGACACTTACCGAACTTTCCTTAATTAAGCTCAACATCCCCTTTAAAGTAAGTTTTAAGCACAGCAGTGCTGAACGGGAAATGACCCAATCCATCCTGGTAGTGGCCAAATCAGCAAGCGGCAATATCGGATTAGGGGAAGGGTGTCCAAGGGAGTATGTCACTCATGAAACCGTCGAATCCGCCACTGCCTTTTTTGAAACCCACCGGGAGATATTAATTGGCAAGATCCATTCTCTTGAATCTTTACAAGACTTTGTGCGGGATAATGAAGCTCTCATCGACAATAACCCTGCCGCCTGGTGTGCTATTGAACTTGCCCTGTTAGATCTGTTGGCCAAAGAAAACAAACAATCCTTAGAAAAAATACTAGGTTTGCCACAACTAAATGGAGACTTTCGCTATACTGCCGTGCTGGGAAATGCCTCCTGGGACAAGTTCGTATTGCAGGTAAAACAATATCTGGCTATGGGTTTCCAGGAATTTAAGCTGAAAATCTCCGGAGATCTATCTGATGACGTCAAAAAAATTGCACTCCTTCAGGAATTGGGAAAAGGAAATCTAAAACTCAGGGTCGATGCCAATAACATCTGGCAGGACAGCGGCACAGCCATTGATTATTTCAAGCAATTTGGAATCCGGTTACTTGGCATCGAGGAGCCCTTAGCTGCGATGCAGTTTGAGCAACTGAGTAAAGTAGCCGAGGGCACGCAGACAAAAATCATTTTAGATGAGAGTTTTCTAAATAAATCGCATTTCGATTCTATCCAAAAAATTGCACCATCTTTCATTATTAACATTCGAATTTCCAAAATGGGGGGCTTGCTACGCTCGTTGGAAATTGCCAGGATGGCTGGAGAACTTGCACTACCTATCATCGTCGGGGCTCAGGTGGGGGAAACCAGCTTATTAACCAGAGCCGCCTTGACTGTGGCGCACACGAATAAACGCAATTTGCTGGCCCAGGAGGGCGCGTTTGGTACCCTGTTACTAAAATATGATATCGTCAATCCGCCTCTGATGTTTCGAAGGCGAGGGTTACTTGATCCAAAAGCATTTCTAAAACCGGATGAATACGGCATGCAACTATCGTATCAATTCAATAAGATCAATGGCCTCCAGAACCGGCAAGTTGGATATAAGTCCGTGGCTCAAAATCCATAGAATCTTAAATTGATCGCTTTGCCCTCTTAAAATTTGAGAAACTTTTTACTATTGAATTAAAACGAGGAGCCCAAGTAAATAAAATCCAGATCATTGGTCATTGTTTATTGCTAATTGATCACTGTTAATTGTTCATTGATCTATTGGCAGTTAAATACTATGTTTATACCTCTTATGAAAATTGTCAATGAGCATTAATTGGACATTGGGAGTTTATTTGGTAGCTCCACAGGCAGAAAGTTGACTGTAGCCATAGAGATTCCGCGATTTGTCGTTTTCTACGAAACGACTCCATGACTGCTGACTCTTCTGTGTACTCTGTGTCCTTATTTCCAAAGCGAGGATCGATCATGAGGCAGAACTTGACCTTTTTATTTGTTGCTATCCTAATCCTTGTCGTCCCACAAAACGCAAAGGCCCAACCAAAGTTTAAAGTCGGCGATGCATTTCCGAATCTCCCGTTACCATCTCTACATGCGGGTGTTGCAGATTCAATCGGAAACTATAGCGGTCAGAAGCTGATCTTGCACATCTTTGCCTCATGGTGAGCGGGCTGTAGAATTCACGTGCCCGGGTGGCACGAGGCGACAAAATCTCTGCAGAGCGACGGTAAAGTGCAAATGGTTGGTATCATTCAGGAGCAGCATCCGGATCGTGCTCGTTTGTTTATGCAATGGAAGCAGATGGGATGGCCGATCATGGTCGACGGTTTAAATCTGCTGGGCGTCGAAGTGGTTCCCATTACGCTCTTTATTGATGAATTCGGCATCATTCGTGCGATAAACCCGCAGCGCTCCGATGTCGAAGGCCTCGAAGCGTTTTTGAACACTGAATATAAAGCATCCGACAGCAGCGAAATTGTCGCTCGAAATGGCGGTAGCCAAAAGGCAGAGCGAGCTAATCGCCTGTTGCTGTGGGGAGACGCCGCTGATATCGGCGAGGCTATCCGCCTCTATGATGGTGTGGTTGAATCCGAGCCGGAGAATGGCCCAGCGCGCTTTCGTCTTGGCGTGGCTCACCGAATGCGCCATGATTCCGCGCATCGGCAGGCGTCGGATTTTCGATTAGCGGTTGAGAACTGGGCGTCGGCACTTGACATCAACCCAAATCAATACATTTGGCGGCGTCGAATTCAACAGTATGGACCTCGCCTGGATAAACCTTATCCGTTTTATGATTGGGTTTCTGAAGCACGCCGGCAAATAAGTGCGCGTGGTGAAACACCCGTTGAACTGACAGTCGAGCCCAGTGGCGCTGAAATCGCGAAGCCGGGGAGTTTCTCTAACAGCGGGCAGACAAAAGCCGAGCCTGACCCGGAGGGCCGAATCGTAAGAGACCAGGGGCAGTACATTAAGGTGGACTACGTCGTTGTAAAGTCAACCGCGACTGACGGCGGGGTTGCAAGAATTCATGTGCG
Source organism: candidate division KSB1 bacterium (assembly GCA_022566355.1). Lineage (NCBI taxonomy): Bacteria > Pseudomonadati > Candidatus Zhuqueibacterota bacterium. The sequence continues at coordinate 18,523 of JADFJB010000007.1, read as the reverse complement.
ATTCGCGCCTAATCAGTTCAACAAGGCGCACTGGAATAATGAGGTTGGGCAACTTGAACTCTGGGTGTCCGCCTCGAACGGGTGGGAGACTAGTTCACGGTTCTTTACAGTCCCGAATCCTAAAAAGGCGGTGAGCCTGGAGATTCGTAACATCGAGTTTGAAATCCGGAGTAAGGAATTACCTGAGGGCGGCAAGCTCACTGTCCCTGCTTATGCACTCTATTATGTCTGTGAGGGTGTAGATGGAACCTGCTTGTATCGCCGACAAGATCTATCCATTGAGGTTAACTTTACCAATCGTTAGTCGTGTGCTAATGGCTACGGCGCTCAGCTGAGGGCTTGAGATGCGTGAGTTAGTTTTGTGTGGACACGGCGGCGGTTCTAACTGTTTTTTGTGGGTAGTTTCGGTCGTTCCGAAGGCTGATGACCATAGACAAAGGAATCTGTTTAAAGGACTGTTTTCACATAACATCGGGTTTCTCTTGACGGCGGGGTGCCGGTGTAATTTTCAGGTTAGTAGCTTCTCTCATTGCTCATTGTTTTTCCCTTGACTTTTAACATCCTGCTTGGTACTTTTATTTGTTCAAAATAGAATAAACCATTGGGGGCTCTATGTATGCATTTCTCCCGAAGTATCCAAATAATTGAAACGTTGCTAAAAGAAAAGATAACTTGAATTATCCTATCACAATGTGATATATTTCATATGTTATTACTTAAAACAAGATGGTTTAACAAATGGGCAAAAAAGAATTCCATATCCAATGATATTTTGCTTAGAACTATTGAATCATTATCTAAAAATCTTAATGTCATTAATTTAGGAGCAGGACTACATAAGATCCGCACTCCTGGAATTGGAAAAGGAAAAAGCGGTGGGTATAGAACAATTGTCGTGTATAAAGAAAAGGAAAAAGCAATTTTCGTATATGGATTTTCCAAAGCTGAAAAAGATAATTTAGATAAAGAGGAATTGAGGCATTTCAAAAAATTAGCTAAAGACTTATTGCAGATAAGTGTTAATGAATATTCAAGGCAAATAGAATTAGGTAATTTTATTATTTTGGAGTAAAAACGATGAGAGAAAGCGTAAGAGAAGCAATCGGGGAAACGATTCAAGATCTCATACTAAGTGGGGCAAAGACATCATTTTCTGAGAAAGAATTGAAGAAATTAGGAATCATTATTCCTGAAGTAGAAATCAATGCCATGGATATTCAAAAGATAAGAGGGACAACGAAATTAAGTCAAAGTGTGTTTGCAAAATTACTCAATGTAAGTCCGTCTTCTGTACGGCAATGGGAGCAGGGGAAAAGAAAGCCATCTGGCTCAACAAAGGTATTATTGGAACTACTTCGTTTACAACCATCAATTCTTAACTACCGAATTAAAGCCACGAGCCCAAGTAAATAAAATCCTGCTTATTGCTCACATATATATTCATTGCTCATTTGGTCATTGATCATTGTCATTGCTCATTGATCCATCTTTTTTTAGAGTCGGCTCAAGCTTAAAATTTCCCAATTTATGTTATCCCATCGCACGATGGGATCTACTCCATAAAAAGGGAATAGTAAAATCGTAAGTAAAAATTAGCAAAATAGATTCCGATGGGATGACATTTCAGGCTGTATTATTGAAAGAAGGTGAGCGTTGATGTCTGAGTCAGTTTCGAACTAAAGGGCTTGCAACCACAGGGAGCTTTGGGGTGTAGCCTTGTTTATCCTTTTTGACTTCCAGCTCTTTCAGAATCAAGGCCTGCGGCACAATAAACGAAGCCGGGACTCCCCTGCGGGATGTTGGTGCCATAAAGGCGAGGAAACCCGAACTGCTGGCTCCTCCCGACACCAGGGTATTATAGACCACCCGTTTCTCCGACGCGCCCGCCATCCTCCGCAGGGAGCTTATCGATAAGCTGCCAAGCTTTACGGAGCGTACTAACTCCTCGCGTCCATCTTCAACGTAGACCTTGTAGACGAGAACTGGTTTGGTGAGTGAAGCCCCCTGCTGTCCGCCTTGGCCCATTGACAGGAATGCAAATGGATCGAGGCGCGCTTCTGCGCCTGACACGGAAGCAGTCAGTTTGCGCACCACAATCCCATATTCCAATCCCTCGTCCTTTGCTAGCTGCAGGAGTTCATCCTTCATTTCCGATTCGGACATTCCTTTTGAAGTACTCACGGAAATGACGCCGGGACCAAGTCGCGTGGTTATGGCGGAGCTGCCCATTACCGGCCGCTGATGCCCGTTGGATTCTTTCACTTTTGGCGTTGGAGTCCGGTTGTTTAGCAGTGTCTTCAATAAACCGTTTTCCACCAAAACGATTTCGTCGGGAGGCTGGACGCCCTCAGTGTCAACGTGAAAACTGCCAATCAACTTTTGGCCTGAATAATTTTTTAGCCTTGGTGTGGCTTTAATCGTCAGATCGCGTGACACGATTCGCCTGCCGATATTGTCGTCTAAAGGTTGACCCTGACTCCTGCCCATAAAAGCGCTTATCCGTGGATCGCTGAATGTCGGCCGGCGAAAGGCGAGAAGCCCGCCTGAGCCACTGAAAAAGCGCTGAGCAAAAAACTCCATTACCGCCTGGCCCTCGAACATAATAGGCCCGGTGTAGGAATCCTCGAAGACCGGTGCGGTTCGTAAGGCGGCCAGTTCCTCTGCCATGTGGCGCACGCCACGCTTGACGGAATTCAAAGGAGGCAATTCATCAGGCTGCGCAGCATAATAGAGTTGGTGATTCGTCACCGGCTTGCCGTCGACTGCCTGCGTTGCAGCATTAACCTGCACCGCTGCCAGGGTGAGGGGTTGAACGACCTTGCTCCCTTCGCTATTCATGAAGAATAGATCGCCCTGAAAGAAATAGATCCGCACCTGGGAGGAATGAATATCCGGATAGTCAAGGAATGACCCGGATAGTTCCTTGGCGATCTCCTCCCATTCGTTTTGATTCATTTTGAAAGTGCGAGGTGGAGCCGTGTATTCGACGACTGGCGCCCTGCTGAAATCTTCCAGTTCCGCTTCCTCCGCGGAAAGCGATTGCTGCTCCAGCGCGGCAATTTTTCGTTCATACTGTTCGGAGGCCCTTTTGTAAACATTATCAGTAGCGATCCATAAGGCTCGCCGAATGCCGTCGTAGTCGTCCTCCAAAGGGATTCGCGCGGAGGCTCCCAACATGGTTGATCGAAACCCGCCGCTGATGTCGCGAAAGTTCTCGTCGTTGCGCGAATAGTCGCCTACCATAACGCGCACGTTGTGATTGCGAATGTGGTTTTCACTGGACTGCACGACGGCACCAAGGGTAGCGGTCACTTCCATAGTCCTGGCATCGCTGATGGTGTAAGAAATAAAAAATGGCCGTTCCAAATTTTCAAGTTTAAGTCTTTCCATATTGCGGGCCAGTTCATCCTTCATGGCGCGCATGATGATTTCGCGCGTTGTTTGTCCATGAACCGGCACCAAAGCGCCAATAGCGATAAACAGTGAAATCAAAGAAAGGATGAATCCTTGCATTTTCATTCTCATAACATCACCCAATGGTTATAGGCTTTCATGTAGAAGATTGCTGTTTACACCGACCAACCAGGCATTTTACTCTACATCGAGCGGTCGGCATCCGGCCTCGGTAGAATCGGCTGACGCTCTTGCGACTTGCTTTTCTTCTGTACTTCGATCTGCGTTAACAGCAATGCCGGGGAGACTGCCGAAACCGGCACACTGCCGGACTCGGCCCTACACATACCGTTGAAGATATCATATTGATCGCCGATCTCAGAAACCATAGAAAGGATCACCAAGGGCGTTCCAACCAGATCGACACCGCGGACCAGCTCATCTGGCCTGCCATCGGCATAGATGCGATAAACTTCGGTGGGCAAGACGTTAAACGCATTTGGAATGGTCCGGCCGGTAATTGTGAATCCGCCCTGGATGTCTTTAAACAACAAGCCGAACGTCTTGCCCTGCTTCTTGCATTCTTCGATTAGCTTTTGGCGGAGCTTCTGTTCGGAGACTGGTGACTTGGACTCGACCAGCAGGTTGGATTGACGGGCGACCGGCCGAAATCCAGCCTGGGCGCGGCCGTGACCGTTGGAGCGAGTAAAATTTTCGATTGGAGAGCGGGACATGAGAAAGCTCTCAAACACACCCGAATCAACGACCTTGACGGGACGAGCCTTGACGCCTTCATCATCATATTTGTAAAAACCAACCATTTGGTGTCCCTTGAATTCTTTGCGGGTCGGGTCGAACACGATCTGCAAATGTTCGGGAAGGATCTGTTCGCCGATTTTCTTTTTAAAGGTTTGGCCCTCTTTTTCACTCTTTTGGCGGTGGCCTTCAATCCGATGTCCGAAGATTTCGTGGAAAAAGACCCCGGCGGGGCGCCCCAGCAAAATTGCAGGCCCGGTGTACGGATCGACTACCGGCGCATCACGCAATTCTTCCAGTTTTTCGATCATCACTTTGACGTCGGCGAGAATCTCCTCGTCGCTGGGCAGGTCACTTGGCTCGAAGGCAAAATAACTGCGGTAAAGCGGTAGTTCCATGCCATCTTCGGATTTAATAAAGCCCGTGACAAAAAGCCTGGAATAGATCAAGTTCTGCGAAAGCCTTGTCCCTTCGGTCGTAACCAAATTTTTGCGCTCTATGGTGAAGCTAAATGTCGCTGTTCCACCATAGATCGCCGCGTTCTCCAGGAACGGCTCCGTGTATTTTTTGACCTTCGATTCCCACTTTGTGCGGCTGCCAAGCATCTCAGCTACATTAACAGGTGGTTCGTAATAAACTGTTGGCTCAGGCTCCATAGAAAAATCAGCGGATGTATCTTCTTCAGCGACCTTAACCGCCACATTTGCTTTTACTTTTGTATAGCGCTCAACCGCCTCTCGGTATTGCTTGTTGGTCTCCTGCCATAAAGCTGACCGAATCGCATCCGGGTTGTCCTCTTGGGCAATGCGCTTCAAGCCGCCGATGCGAAACATAATCTGACTAAAAGGGTCGCCCCGAATCTCGTGGGTATTGTCTAACTGATAATCGCCAATCCGCACATTTACGGAAAGCAGCCGTCTATCGGAGCTATTCGAACGCGTTAGCGATCCGAATGATGCGGTCACCGAAGTCCTATGTACATCGCTCACCGAGTAACTAATGAAATAGGGTGGGACTTCCTGCTTTTGCAGTTCCGTCTTTTCACGATCCAGCTCTTCCACCAGCAAATCAAGAAGGGGGTTCTGTGCATTTAAAAGAGCTGGCGTGCCTGATAGGATAATAAGGGCTACAAAAATAAGATAGCGTCCTGGCCATTTATAAGAGAAGCGCATTGCGATTTTCCTCTCATTATTGCTTATTTATGTGCTGTGAAATGATGAAAATTCACGCGTCATAGAGAAGCCCCGTCGTTAAAATTAAAACTCGCGATAATGTTAGGACGAATCTTCCACAAAATTGGCAAAATCAAATCCTTGTAGAAGATGGCAGTATTCGAAGCTTTTCGTCTGAATTATGTGGCAACCATTATAAGCAAGTTTGGTGAAAAATTCAAGTTTTTTTGTCCATAGACTTGCCATCTTTTTGGATGACTGTCAAGTCAGCTTTACTATTATATATTTACATACATTACTGGTAGTTTTCCTCGTCTGAACATTATTATCACTATTAATGGTTGGAGGATCCATGAGAAATTCAACGATACTATTTAGAAGTTTATTATTTGGCATCTTGCTCTTGTTGTTTTCTAGATCCTTAGCCGAGGAGCGTCCCAGGCTCCGAGAAGCAGGTATTACCGCCGGGATTCTTTCTGTTGGCAAGATGGAATGCCATCACGTAGAAAGGCAGCAACTAAGCCTTTTTAAGTAAACCGAACATGAAAACAACGCACCTTTCAGGGCGAAATATATCAAACCACTGCCTCAGGCGGTGGTAGTTGACTTTCAGTGCGGTTTGGTTCGTGTTTTGATGTAGGTATTAAATATAGTACGTTTTACGGTATAGGGCTATGATAATACTTGAGCTTTCAACCGTCCTAGCTCTACCTGTAAAAGACAGACAAGTTTTTGGAAAAAACACATAAACTTTTGTTCAAGCTAGATTTAAACAGCCGTTGCTTTTGGGGAATTTCAGAGCGATTTTGGTCAAATTTTGTACTTTCTATCACTTTCACTACCGCAGTTTAAGTCAGTTTAACATTTGCCGTTATATGCATCTACCATTAACCATTCTCAATCCCCACGTTCCCCAACAAACCTATTGAAACATAAATCCTGATTCATTAAATTAACTTTAATAATTTACCCCGTGAACTCTATGAAACTACAAGAAGAATTCCATATCAGCACCGACAAATCATTACTCGACCTTGAGCTAATTCATCATTTTTTACAAGATGCATATTGGTCCAAAAATATTCCAATTGACATTGTTGAAAAGTCCATCGAAAATTCTGTTTGTTTTGGCGTCTACAACGCGGCCGAGCAAGTCGGGTTTGCCCGGGTGGTTACGGATTACGCAACATTTGCCTACCTGGGTGATGTTTTCATTCTTGAGCCTTTTCAGGGGTTGGGTTTGGCAAAATGGCTTATCCCGAATTGTCGGGATTGCGCAGATGGATGTTGGCGACCGAAGATGCCCAATTGTTTTATGAAAAATTTGGCTTTGTGCAATTAAAGGTTCCGGACTACCTGATGGAAATCAGCGATCCGGATATTTATTCTCGAGTAAATATTTAGCCTCGAAGTCTCTAAGACTCAAAGAATAAAACTAATGAAGGAATATATTCCATGTAATGAGGAAGAATTAAAAAAATTGGCTCTATGTTGTTTTGAGTGGCTTAGAATCTCAGAGAAAACAAATGGAGCCACGGATTAACACTGATTAAACACGGATAAAATATTTTATTTTTTGATAGAATCAGTGTTCATCTGTGTAAATCAGTGGCTAATAATTTATTGGAGGCATTGTGAATTATCGATCCTTAGGAAGAACTAAACTTCAAATATCGGAAATCGGTTTCGGCGCCTGGGGAATTGGCAAGACATTATGGAAGGGCGCCGAAGACCCCGAATCCCTGCGGGCTTTACACACGGCCATCGATCTTGGTTTGAATTTTATTGACACGGCCCTGGTTTATGGTAACGGCCACAGCGAACAATTGATTTCCAAAATTTTAAAAGAAAGATCCGAGCGCATTTATGTGGCAAGCAAAGTTCCACCAAAAAATTTCAAATGGCCGGCCCAACCCGGTATTTCTATAGACCAGGTATTCCCACCGGATCATGTGACGATTTGTGCTGAAAAATCACTGAAGAACCTGGATGTCGATTGCATTGATTTGCTGCAATTGCACGTGTGGAATGATGAGTGGTTATCTGAACCTGATTGGGTTGCCCCAATCGATCAATTGAAGCAAGATGGAAAGATTCAATACTTTGGCATTTCCATCAACGATCACCAGCCGGAAAATGCCGTCCGCTTAATTGAATCAGGATTGGTAGACAGCGTACAGGTTATTTTCAATATTTTCGATCAATCACCAGCGGCCAGGTTGTTTCCGGCTTGTGTGGAGCATAATATCGGTGTCATCGTTCGTGTTTCCCTGGATGAAGGCGGACTGACCGGCAAAATCGATCGCAATACGACATTCCCTTCGGGTGATTTCCGCAATTCCTATTTTGCCGGTGATCGTAAACTTCAGGTTGAAGAACGCACTAAAAAGCTGGAGAACTTTCTTGGCCCGGAAACAGAAACTTTGCCAGAACTGGCGTTGAAATTCTGCCTGGGATTTGACGCCGTTTCGACAATCATCCCGGGCATGCGAACCGTAAGCCATGCCCAGTCAAATTGCTCAATTTCAGAAAAGAATAAATTGTCTTCCGAAACGATCAAACGACTGGCCGAGCATGCCTGGCAGCGAAATTTTTATCTGGATTAATATTCGAACTATTCATATGAGCCGCTCGAGCAAAATCCTTGTTTTTTATTCCTTTTTGGTCATAAACCATTTTTTTCATATTTATGAGTTAAACACAAATGGCTTTAAGCAGGAATTCTCACTCGCCGCATTTTCGTTGACCTTTACTCTTTTCCTGCAATTATTGTTTTTGTTTATTGTTTTACTCGTAGGCTATGATCTTTTCCAAAACGGCCACCACGCTTATGGCAGGGTAAAATGGGTTTCTATTCTATTTTTATCCTATGGGCTATTAATTACAATCGCCCTTGTTTATCGAGAAGAAAATATACCCGGCAGTTATTCCGGATTCTTCTATGTGATGATTTGCCTGCCAATGTTACTGCAGTTATTGGATCATCTGAAAGGAGAAAGGGAGATGGCATTACAGAAGAGGAAACGGATTAGTGGATGATTTTTTACGTGCACCCTGCGATTAAAAAACCAAACAATAATATTGCCACTGATTTACGCGGATAAAACACGGATACGCCAGTAGGCGCACAAGTTTTAATAAATGGAGCTTTAATTCACTTTTCACTTATAATAAATTTCTACAAATTTAAAATTGCATGTAATGGCTGTTAATTTGTTTCTAGACGGATTTTATCCGTGAAAATCCGTGGCTTTTATGAATTGGTTGCGGCGTTACCGTGCTGTGTCCTCTGCGACACAGTGACTGATTTTCAAGACAGCTCAAAATGATAAACAACTCAAATTTAACCAGAGTTAATAATGATTAAAAAAATTGACCACATAGCAATAGCCGTTCACGATTTGGATTCCAGCCTGAAATTTTACACAGATGTTCTCGGACTACAAAATGCCGGAATTGAAGAAATCGCAGATCAAAAAGTACGGCTGGCCATGCTTCCGATTGGCGACACCCATATCGAATTGCTGGAACCCACAACTGAAGATAGCCCCATTGCGAAATTTCTCGAAAAAAAAGGCGAAGGCATGCACCATATTGCATTTCGTGTAGAGAACCTTGCTGGCGAGTTGATCAGGATGGAAGAAATGGGCGTCGAGCTTATTGACAAAACAGTTAAAACAGGAGCCGGTGGAAACCAGGTTGCATTTCTGCATCCGAAATCGACTTTTGGTGTATTAATGGAGCTTAGTGAATAAGGATTATTAAAATGTCTGAACCATGATTATCTTGATGTGGGGATTTTCTTGATTTCTATTTGTAAAATATGTCTTTTATATTCTTTGCTTGATGTCACGATTATACATTTTTAATCCTTTACATCTATAAATCCTAATAATCATGGTTCAGACAATGAAGTATGAAGACATTACCCGAAAGATTATAGGTTGCGCGATGACGGTTAATAGTACTTTGGATAATTGTTTTCAAGAGGTGATATACCAGCGGGCTTTGGCTATCGAGATGAATGTTAAAGATCAAAATTTTGAGCGTGAAAAGGAAATGCCCATTTTCTATCGTGAACAAAATATTGGCAGCAGGAGGGTAGATTTTTTTTGTAGAAGAGAAAATTATGGTTGAATTGAAGGCAATCGTAGCACTGGAAAATGTACATTTAGCACAAGCTATGAATTATCTGGAAGCCTACAACATGGAAATTGGTTTATTGATAAATTTCGGCACACAAAGTCTGCAATTTAAACGGGTGCATCATAATCTTAACCGCGATAAAAACTTGTCTGAACCATGATTAATTGGATTGATTAGCATAATTAAAGAATCATAAAATCGTAATATCGCATAAAATCAAAATAATATTCAAATGACCAATAAAAAAATCCTAGTAATCCTGAAATCAAGAAAATCAGGGTTCAGACAATTTATTAAAACATACTCGAAAAAAAACATCTGAACCATGATGACAAAATAAATCGTGTGTTTAAACATGTTTTTAGAACAATCTAAATTATCAATTCTCAATGCACTTTCTTCCCCAAATAAGCCCTCAACTTCGGCGAGACCTTTCTTTGTATTAAAGCATTTTTCATTTGCCATTGTTTTGATTCATCAACCTCGCTAAGAAATTGACGAATTGGAAAACTTAATCCGGTCAGGAATTTCCAACAGATGAATTGGCTAAACCATCTAGTTCTTTCAATATTCATAGCGGGAATTTATTCTTTACCAGTAGATGATGTGATCAATCTGCCAGTTCATGTTCACGTCTTTAAAAAGACAAATGAACAAATAGATTACCTGTTAAACGAAACAAATGTAAGAAATTGGATAGAAGGAACGGGAACCCGAATTAGAATTGGTAAACAATTAAACTCATTATTACTAGAGGATGTAAAAGTCAATCAAATATATACATCGATTGGCGTTGTTTGGAATCAAGCAAAAATTCAATTTAAACTGGAAACATATGACATCATGACTCATGACAGTCTTGAAAATCAAGTTTTGTCAGCGAATCCATTAGAGTTTCTACCTTTGAGTTTGCATACAAATTACAAAATGGAAAATGGAATCCATATTTATGTAGGCAGAAATACAAATCGATTTGGCTTTAATAATACTATAATTAGTGGATTGACAAGAGGGCCTGGTTGCACAAATAACACAAACAGGGATCACGCCATTGCGCTTGCTTGGGATACACCGAATGAAAATGGTATTACGTTAGCCCATGAAATTGGACACTTTCTTGGTCTTCAACACCCGGATGAGTCATACTTTTATCAAACATGCGGGATAGAACTTTTGAGTATTTCCGATAAAGTTTCGGGAAACTTAATGATTTCACCTAGTGCAAAAAAGGCTAAATTAACTGAGAAACAAATAGCTCGGACAAGAGAAATGGCTTGTAGGTATTTATCAAAATGGGAGCTAAAGAGCGCTGCTTGTGCTTCGATGCATCTTCAATAAAACTACTGGAATCTGATCCATTTATAGTAAATATCTTGGGCTCTTAATTTTGGTCGTTTTCAATTGTATTTTGGGATTTATTTGAAAATTGAGATTGGTTTTTGGAATTACTTGAATCAGATTCCTGGGTGTGATAAATTATGCGGTTTATTATTTACAAAACATAATACTAATGTGAAAATGATTTAAGGAACTTAGATTATGAGAAGAATTACTGCAACAGATGCACTTCACTTGTCAATACCAGAACGAATTCAGTTAGTCGAAGATATCTGGGACAGCATAGCTGCTGAGGTAGAATCTGTAGAGTTAGCCGAAGAAGAAAAGGAAGTTATTAACCAAAGATTGGAAGCTTATCACCAGAATCCTAACAGTGGATCTCCATGGAAGGATGTCTATAACCGAATTGTAGACAAAAAATGAAATATAAAGTGGTCATCCAACCCGAGGCAGAAAATGATATAAAAGAAGCATTTTCATGGTACGAGAGCAAACATGATAGGACACGATTTGTTATTGCAGATTGAAGCGGCTTTTCGTTTCCTGGAGATCAATCCTGAAGTATTTCAAAAAGATTATGAAGGTGTCAGAAAACATATCATTAAAAGATTTCCTTACAAGATAGTCTATTTGCTTGACAAAAATAGGATCGTAGTAATAGCTGTCCTTCATCATAGAAGAAATCCTACCGTTCTAAAACAAAGAAGAGATAACATGTAAATCAAAAATTCTCAATGCACTCCCTTCCCCAAATAAGCCCTCAACTTCGGCGAGACATTCCTTTGTATTAAAGCATTTTTCAATTGCCATTGTTCTGATTCATCAACCTCGATAAAAAATTTGATTTCTTTGCCTTCTTTGACCGCAATGGGGACTCCATCTCTGTAAAGGATCCGGTTACTGAAAATAGTAGACACCCGTTTGCCGACCGTAATTATACCGGTTAAATTCAATGGATCGGCTGCACTGATCGAGATGAGATTGCCATTGCCCTTTTTTTTATTGGATAAATGTGCTTTCCTGGTTTTACGCATCTTTGCTACCGCTTCCGGTAAGGCAAACTGCTCACCCCAAACACCATCGACAAAACGACCTCCCCGAATTTCACCTCTGGCTTCGAGAGTACGGAAAACCCGCACCAATTCGCGCCAGGGCGGTGCAAAACTTTCCCGTTCGATGATCTTGCGAAACACAACGCCATATCTCCGTAATAATGTCCAGGCCAGCATTGCTATGGACTCAAAATCGAGTTTGGTTTCATTGTACCCTTTTTGTTCATAGCGCAACAACGACCACCTGCCGGCCTGCTCCATTTTGAAAGCCAGCCTGCGTCTGCGCATACCGGTGCTGGATCGATTTTTTGCCGGCACCAACAACGCCCTGAGACCCGTGTAACTATCGGATGTTATCAATCCCAAAGAAACCAATTCACTCACCGCCTCTTCTACCTGGGTTTGTAATAGTTGACTCCGTTCTACGATCTCATCAAAAAAAGACGCGCCAAAATCGGTTAGTAATTCCAATACTTTATTGGAATTGTTAGACAACAAATCACCATTCCCATTTGGCGGAACGGCCAACTTTTTCCATACCGAAAGGTTCGATCGATTGACCAGGGCAATAGGAGTGGTCTTAATCGGTCCGCCACGTTTTTTGCCATTAGATCCGTTCTCTTGCGAAATCATCGAATGACCATTGTGCTGGAACCGGCCCCAAACCACTCGACCGGAAAGGCATAAATCATCGAGCCAGTGATGGTCGTAATCTTTAATCCGCGCTGGTAATAGATCACTTTCCCAGGAAGCAGCGGCCGCTTCGAACCCTTCCAGTCGAGTCAGCACATCTTGCAAAGATTCAGGACCTTCTGGCTTATTTTCCGAATCTAAACGATGCCACGCAAACAGAAATCGCATGAAATCCGCTGATGATACCGGTTCGATCTCTTTGCGCAATCGTTCCAAAGTATAACGATGGATACGAGCCAAAAGCCGTCGTTCACACCATTCCGTTTCGGTGGTGCCAGGATGGAATTGGCCGCGAAATACAAAACCATCATTTTCGAGAGCCAGTAAAGTCTGCTCAATTTTGGCTATTGAGATACCCATATGCGCTGCCAAAGTTTCTGCAAGGACCGGGCCAAGCGCTTCCAATCTTCCCCGCACGATCTCAACCAAAGAAACTTTTCCTTCTGAGGCATCTTTTCCTTTTTCACCGATCTTTTTTCGCAATCGTTCCGGTACCCGGATCTCCGGGGTTAAAATTCCATCCGGGTAAATTTCCTGCATTTCCAAAACACGTTCAACCGCTACCCACAGTTTTGGGCCTGTTTCCCGGGTGATTAAAACTGTGGCACGATTGTCAGCAACCAACTGTTCAAAATAATCCTGCCAAGCGCCGGCTACACCTTCCTCTTCGATCAGAAAACCCAGCAACACCAATGCATCATGTAATTCATCTGCATTTCTTACTTGCGGCCAGGCTTCTTCCTTTACGGCTTCGATGGCCGCAGCATCTAATTTTCCCAGGTCTGCTGCTTCTTTGGGATCGAGCCATCTTCGATTCATCACTGCATTTGTACGTCTTTCTTCCAAAGGAGCATTGTCCAGGAATGCAAAAGGCCGAGCATTTAAAATTTCCTGGGATAATGGCGAAGGCTCTTTCAAATCCCGCACGACCAGGGTTTTTTCCTTAGCCTGGATTGCAGTTAGAAGATTCTCCAGCTCATCGATATCCATGGCTTCGGTCAGGCAATCATGGATGGTTTGGTTCACCAGGGGATGATCCGGGATATCGCGTTCCCCGACGATGTTCTCCGGGCAGGCAAGCTGGTCTGGAAAAATCAATGCGATTAAATCCTCCGAATTCATACGCTGGATCTGCGGAGGTACCCTTTTACCGCCCGAACGCCGCAGCACGGCTAAAGCGCGGGAAGCATTCCAGCGCCAGCGCACTTCAAACATGGGTGCATCCAGGAGCGCCTGGATCAATATCTCCCGCACCGTTTGAGGATTAAGGTAATCAAACACTTCTTCCAATGGAAAGCTGTGGGTTGCACCCAGCGATAAGATAATGGAATCTTCGGTTGCAGCCGCCTGTAATTCAAAATTAAATTTGCGGCAAAAGCGTTTTCGCAGAGACAATCCCCATGCCCGGTTCAAACGACTGCCAAATGGCGAATGGATCACCAGGTGCATGTCGCCGGCTTCATCGAAAAACCGTTCCAGAACCAGTGTGTTTTGAGACGGCATTACCCCAAGAGCCAGTTTCACGGTGGCCAGGTAAGTAACCACCTGGTCAGCGGCTTCCGGCGCCACTCCCACTTCGTTGATCAGCCAGTCCATTGGATTTTGTTTCCAGGCATCATTCTCTGAAGCAAGCTCGCCGTTATTTTCGTCTGCAATGATGCTTTCCAAATCATCAAGACGATTGGATATTTCTTCTCGCAGCCGGGATACTGCAGCAGACAACTCCGTAGTTCTTCCCGGCACTTCGCCAAACCAGAAGGGAATGTTGGGCGGCAGCCCCTTGGCATCTTCCACCCGCATTTTACCATTTTCGATGCGCAGGATTCTCCACGAACTGTTGCCCAATTGGAAAATATCACCCGGCAAACTTTCGATAGCAAAATCTTCGTTAATCGTCCCGATGAAAGTGTTCTCAGGTTCCATAACCACATCATAATCGAAATTATCAGGAATAGCGCCGCCGCAAAGTAAAGCTGTGAGCCGGGCGTTTTTTCGTGCACGCAGTCGTTCATTCACCATATCATGATGCAAATATGCACTCCGCCGGCCTCTTCGGGTTGCATAGCCATCGGATAACATCGTGATGACTTCATCAAACTCCTTGCGGGTTAAATTTCGATAAGGATAAGCTTTAGTAACTAATTGGTATAATTCCTCTTCTTTATATTCCTTGCAGGAAATCTCGGCCACGATTTGCTGGGCTAAAATATCCACCGGCTTTTCCGGCATGATGATTTGATCCAGTTCCCCGCGCCTGACCGCATCCAGAATGGCACAGCATTCGACCAGTTCATCGCGGCTGAGGGGAAACAACCTGCCTTTGGGAGTACCATGGACCGTATGCCCGGAGCGCCCCACGCGCTGTAGAAATGCGGCAATCGATTTGGAAGAACCAATCTGGCAAACCAGGTCCACCGAACCAATATCGATGCCCAACTCCAAAGATGCAGTGGCGACCAAGGCTTTTAATGAACCGGCTTTGAGCCGCTGTTCGGCATCCAATCGATTATCTTTGGACATGCTGCCATGGTGCGCAGTTATGACTTCTTCACCCAGGCGTTCGGTTAAATTGTGAGCGACGCGTTCGGCCAACCGCCGGGTATTGACAAAAATCAAGGTGGTTTTATGGGCTTTGATCAACTCTTCCAAGCGCTCATAAATCTCGCCCCAAACTTCGGTGGGCATAATTGCGGTTAACGGCGAGCGCGGTACTTCCAGGGCCAGATCCATTTTGCGGGTGTGGCCAACGTCAATAATGGTGCAAGAGGAAACTTTAGAATCGTGGCCGTTACTGCCGGTTAAAAAACGCGCCACCTTTTTAATCGGCTTCTGGGTTGCCGACAAGCCAATGCGGATCAATTTTTGTTCGGTGAGTGCATCCAATCGTTCCAGGGACAGGGACAAATGTGAGCCGCGTTTATTGCCAACCAGCGCATGTATTTCATCGACGATCACGGTGTGGACAGTCCCCAGCATGCGTCGACCATTCTCGCTGGTAAGCAATAGATACAGGGATTCCGGCGTGGTCACCAAAATATGCGGAGGTTTCTTGACCATAGCCGTGCGCTGTGAGGATGGCGTGTCGCCGGTGCGAACCGAGACTTTAATCTTAACCTCCGGCAGCCCGGCTTTTGCCAGCTCCTTTTTGATGCCAATTAAGGGAAATTGCAGGTTACGTTCGATATCGTTGCTTAAGGCTTTAAGGGGCGAAACGTAAACAACCTGCAGCTGGTCGGTCAGGTCGCCTGCCAGTCCTTGCTTAACCAGGTCATCGATAGCCGAATAAAATGCCGCCAGTGTTTTACCGGAGCCGGTTGGCGCGGCGATGAGTGTGTTGCGGCGCTTCTTGATCTCCGGCCAGGCCCGGGTCTGAATTTCAGTAGGCGCTGCAAACGTATTTTGAAACCAATTGGCAACCGTTGGGTGGAATAGATCTTTCATATTGTCTGAGAGCATTTATTCGAGAAATTGAAACCGTTTACTGAATGTAAGAAATTAAGACAGCAAGTTCATGGGGAAATTGATGAGGAGTTGATTTTTTTAGTTGAACGAATTTATTTCCAATAATAGCAACTTCAGTGGTTTTTATATTTGTTTTAGGGTTGACATTTTAATTTTTCTTATTTAGTAATAGATTTTCATATTTTTCGATTCAACATTAGGAGTGTTAAAATGGTGAAATCAATAGCGCGAATAACCATTAATCCGGATATAATGGTTGGAAAACCAACTATAAGAGGAATGAGAATCACTGTTGAACAAATATTACGCGCTTTAGCTGGCGGTATTTCTGAAAAGGAATTATTAGAAGAATATCCGGAATTAGAAAAAGAAGACTTTCAAGCTGTTTATTCGTATGTTGCAGACTTGGTTGATGAAGAACAGGTATTTCCTGTAGAATCTTCAACATAAGCTTGATTGAATTGAAGTTTTTAGTGGATGTTGGGGTTGGCATAAAGATTGAAGAATTTCTCATAAATGTTGGTCATGATACAAAAACAGTAAGATCTATCGATCCCAAATTGTCTGATATTGATATTCTAAAAATAGCAGCTAGTGAAGAAAGGATGATTATTACTATGGACAAAGATTTCGGAGAATTAGTATATCATTCTTCTAATGGATCATAAAGGAATCATACTACTAAGACTAGAAGATGCGACAGGATCAGAAAAACTTGAGGTAATGAAAATGATTATATCAAAATATCGAGACAAAATAAAAAATCACTTCTGTATCTCTCAAAAAGATAAATTCAGAGTAAGAAAAATACGACGATGAAACTGTCGGCTACTCAGGATGCTCGCATAAAGAAGCATTATTACCCCTTTGCAAAATCTTCGCTAATTCGATAATTCTCGCCACATGGTTATCGTCGTGCTCTGCCATAAAAAACGCCCAATCGATGATACGCATGGGTTTATTGATGCGGGGATGCAAAATAGAGATAGCCACTTGTTCTCCGCTAAGGTCTGCCAGTTTGGAAACCAGGTCTTGCCGGGCATCTCTGAATTTTTGCAGGAGATCCTTCATAGAACCGGAGTTATGATTCCCACCGTGGGTTTTTGTATTTGTCATATCCGCCGGAGTGAGAACATCTGCATTTGACAAAAAATCGGCCAGTCTTTTTTCACCCAGTTCTTCCAGATCCAGCAAGTGACCGACATTTTCCTGAATAGACCAACTGTCAGCCGCTCTAATGACAAGAATGCCCGGCGGTAAATCTCGGGTGATTTCGCCTATTCGAACCGGGGTTCCACGCAGGCGTGCCAAAATACAGGGAAAGACTCCGACCGGATCATGAAATTCAAATTTTCTTTCGATCCATTTAGTTCTGTTTATCATACCTGCCTCACTTTTAAAAATGACGATTTAGTTTTATAGGTAAAAGAATGAATCGCAAACAACGGTTTTTGCTATTGTTCTAAAAATTCCAACCAAATACCGAACGTAAACTGAGGAGGAATTAATATGCTCCGTCCTCTCGGCGTGGAATAAAAATCAAACTTCTGCTTAAACGAATTCTCAAGCAATAACTTTGTCTGGCTGATTTTTTTCACCAGAACGGTGGCGCCAACTATGCGGCCGGAATAATTATCACTCACAAGATAAATTTTTCCACTGTCCAATTCAATGACTTTTACAGGTGTGTTTGTGTAAGAGAGTTCAACATGAGAAGGATTGCCGGCGGCAAAACTTTGGAATTTCTCGAGGTTTTCGCGGTAAATGTGTTCCGGGATCCAAACAGCATACAATTTCTGGGCGGTATTCGGATGATTCAAATGAATCACATGATCTTTGGCAGGACTGGAATAATGGATAAAAAAGAACGGATGCATTGGATCGTTCTCCGGAAAAGACAGGATATTAGCATATCCAAATTCCTGGTATTTATACTCAATTTTATTCTTTCCGAAACCTTTTCTCAAAGTATCCAGATCAGCAGGCTGCTCCACTTTCAAAGCGCAAAAAGCGCCGGCACCTCGGGGGTTCTCGATGATGAAATTGGAATACCATTTCGAAAGGAGATCTTTTTCCCGGTTTGATGGAAAAACCCAAGTCTTGATAGCGCTGCTTTGCTTTCTCCAAATCCTTAACGGCGATGTTGATATGGTCGAGTCGAAATCTACTTTGGGGATTATTTTTTATTTCTTGATTCCCAAAACCAAAATAAATTGTAATTAAATATATGGCGAAATTAAGATGGCTCATTTTATTCATTCAATATGAACTCAAAAACTATTAATTTTATCAGTAAAGGAATTAAGTATTTATACGGATAATCTATAAATTAATCAAATTATATCCGTGGTAATTTCCAATATCATTTTGATATTCATGTCATGAACCGTTCAATTGTAATCACATCTTTTAGAAAATCTTTGTTTACGTGTAGCTAAACATCTTTAGAGAAAAATTAGGCAACTGATTAACATAGCGCCTTGGACCGCAACTCAATAATTTAGCAACGGA
>JADFJB010000006.1 GCA_022566355.1 candidate division KSB1 bacterium | reverse complement strand
CTTAACGTTAGGAATTTTTCTGCTGCACACAAATTATTGAATAAATATCTAAAAATATTGCCAAAGGAACACCCAAGATATAATTATTTATTTTCTTTGAATGATGTTATCAACCGTGAAAGTGTAAAAGCAGGTTTTCGCCCTCCTTCTAACAAAAATTCGCATAAAAAGAAAAAAAGAAGAAAACGCTAGAGCAGATAAGGTCAATACAAAGAAATATTATTTAGTTTGTTTTATAAATTAACCAAACCATGCACAACAACTCCCCCCAAATTGCAGTCGTTGGTTGCGGCGTTTCCGGATTAACCTGTGGTTTGAGTCTTCTCGAAAATGGCTTCAATGTCAAAATACTGGCTCGTGAACTGCCGCCCAAAACCACTTCGGATGTTGCAGGTGCATTCTGGTATCCGCATGGGATAGAAACCGGCGAAAAAGTTCGAACCTGGAGTAAAATCAGCCTGGAAAAATTTCAGGCTCTGGCGGAAATTCCGGGATCAGGAATTTCTATGACTACACTTCATGAGTTTTTCGATCGACAGGTTCCTGATTCACATTGGGCGGATTTTGCTCCTGATTTCAAAGCCATTGTTAGCGGCAAAACCGTAACTCCCTGGAAGTTTGGCTATAAATATACATCTGCAAAAATCGATGCCCCGATGTATATGAAATATTTAAAACATCAATTTTTAGGGTTGGGTGGAATCATTCAACAGGAGAATGTAAAGAGCCTTGGCGAATTAACCCATCAATACTCGATAGTGGTCAACTGCTCAGGGGTTGGGGCGAAAGAACTGGCCCACGACGACCGGGTTTATCCTATTCGAGGCCAGGTTCTGCTGGTCCGAAAACCCACTGATTTACCATCTGACATTTTTTATGTAAGCGATCCCTCTTCTTATTGTTACATTATTCCCCACAAAAACCACTGCATTCTCGGCAGCACTAAAGAAGAGAACAATTGGAGTTTAAAACCGGACGAAAAGGCGACTCAGTTGATCATTGAAAGGTGTGCAAAGTTAAACCCGGTTTTTGCCAACCCGGAGATTCTGGAGAGCAAAGTCGGACTTCGACCCGGCAGGTACTCTGTGCGTTTAGAGCTTGAAAGAATTTCACAAAAATCGGCAATCATCCATAACTATGGCCATGGTTCTATTGGCCATACAATTGCCTGGGGTTGTGCGAAGGAGGTTGTAATGTTGGTGAGGGAAATTTTTGAGTAGATCGCTGTGGAAACTATCGAAAACGATAGTACACTTGGGAATACAAAAATTTGGAGAATCAAAAATGGAGACTTTAGATTTAGACAACATTGAATTTATGCGTAAAGTTGTGCAAGGACTAGAAGACTATAAAAGTGGTCGTGTTCTTTCCATAGAAGATACATTTGAGGATGTTGACAAAATTATAAAAGCCGCTGAGAAGGGATGAAAATAGTTTTTACAGTTAGAGCAAAAGACAATCTACCTGAATTCGTTAGATTTCGTTGTCAAAATGAAAATTTGATTATGTTTGGTAGGATTTTGAATGGGTCCAAAATAAGTATATAATGTTCAATCCAGAACCCATTGATATTTTTCTTTCAGTCCATTAAGGTGACTATAAGGCAATAATTCTTCCTTTTGAAGACGTCCGACAACAATCCCAGGGGCTATTGCAATGTCTTGCGAAAATTGTAAAATCTTCTGTCTTGTGTACGGAACCGAATATTTGAAATCGTTCCATTTTGCATCCGGAATTAAAATATTAGCAGCAAAAGTGTCGGCTTCTTTTTCTTTGATTCGATCTTCACCAGTGAGTTTTAAATCAGAGATATCCAGGAAGTTTTCCTTTTTGCGATGTAGTATGATGTGGCCTAATTCATGAAAAAAACTAAACCAAAGATTGTCATTTGTCTTAAACCGAAGGCTTAATAAAAGTGCTGATTTTTTAAAACCATCAAACCAAAATGTGGCGCCATTGATGTATGTTTTTGGAAGTTCTGGAACAAACACAACAGCAACACCAACTCCAGCACAAATTCTCTTAACTTCAGGTTGAAACAGTTCCGGTGAAACATTTGTAAGATTTCTCAATTCTGATAGACATTTTTGTAAACCAATTTTGTCGTAGGTTGAAGTTTCAATTTTTCTGACTTCATATTCACCTTGCCGGATCCATGCGTATAAAGCTTCTTTTGAAATATTATCTCTTATCGATCGACGAAATTGAACAGATAGAGAGTTTTCAATATTCATGAGGCTGGATACACAAAAAAATGAAAGTAAATTTTTTACTTTTTCTTCATTAGACATACACTCCGGAATCCACCCAAATTTGATCATTTGACGAATAGGAAAGTAGCTTAATAATTTACTTTCCTTTTTTATTTTGACTTGCTCAGATAGATATGCAATATTCAGGTCAAAATTACGCTGTAGATTATTCCATACATGAGCCGGCACATTTAGAACACGTTCTAAAAGAATCGCAGTGCTGGGTGCAATAGGAGCTTTGCCGGAAATAATTTCATTGATGACCTTTCTGGACTTTCCAATACGATTAGATAATTCAGTTTGTGAGAGACCAAAAGATGCAAGAGTATCTTTCAAATGCTCGCCCGGATGAATGGGACTGTCTGTATAAAAATCATTATTACTCATAATGTTTTGTACTTACCTTTTCTATCAAAATGATAGTATCACCGTCACATTTAACTATTAAACGTGCTCGATATGTAAGAGTAATAGAGTGATGACCTTCCAAGTCGCCTTTTAAAGGATGAAATCGTAATTGAGGTATTAAATATAAATCCTTTACTGATTCAGTAGCATAGATTAAATTTAATTGCTTAATATACTTATCTCCGACAATCGGGCCCCATTTTTTATGAGCTTCACTTTTAATTCGATAACATTTCTCCAAATAGATTCTTCTAAATTTAACAGTGATCAATATATACGTCACATTACTTTGTAACGCAAAACGTTACAACATAGTATAAATATTATCGTTTCCAAAGTATTTTTTCATAATAGGTAAGATGTTCAAATTTCAAATCTATAAAACTTTAAAGATGAAATACCAAATGCCCATAACTCGTTGCCATTCAAAACGATTTGACTTATAAAATCGCTGGGGCCAATTAGTTTTTCTATCAGGTTGCCATCATAATCGACATGGTATAAAATCATCTTTTCATTATAGAATAATAACAAATAAGCCCCACCTTTATTGTCCAATGCTAAATCCATCCAATAATAAAGAGGCCGAAACCTTTTTTTCTTACTCTTTTTATTATCCGAAAAGAATTTTTCCTTCATCAAATCCATTTCCGGGACTTTAAGGCTTTTTCGAAACAACAATTTGCCCTGGCTCGAAAACCTTTTTATAACAGGTATCGACATATGGACGGCTAACAAAGTAGCATCTTCACAATATTCCAATAAAATAGAATTCACCAGAACTGCTGGAATTTGATTGTTCTCAATGGCTTTCTTTAAACTTGCGTAATTTAGGTAATCAAATTGATCAGATTCTAATTCACCGAACAATTGCTTTGGATTAAAACTTTTATCAAATTTCTGTATAAGACTGTCCGCCAAATATCCGTTTGTAGCTAAAAAATAATTTCCGGAATGATCAAAACTTTCACCTCTAGATGAAATTAATGGTGCAACTTCTATTTCGTAACTTTTTATGGCTATATAATCACCCGTTAACGAAAGATATTGAAAACGTGAATTTCCATGATCATTGATAATCAGATTCGTATCAGTTTGTGCAATGGAACCTGGGCGTTTATATTCATTAGGTCCTTGTCCTTTTTGGCCTACTCTGCGAATACAATTGCCTTTTTTATCAAAAAACAGGATCTGATTAGCTTGATTATCTGACACTACAATTTCATTTTTCGATGAAACAATAAAATCTGAAACTTCACCTATGATATTTTTCTTTTACCACATTTATTCCTCCCCATGAATCAACAACAGCTAGCTGCCTGGTTGCAATTTGAGCAGGTAAGGTTGTTTGAAAGCTCAATAATAATTAACCATTAAAAATATTTGTTGGGAATCTAGGCAAAAATTATTACATTATTTTTGAATTATGAAGCTAGGAATGTATTTATGCCCACGGTTCTCTCAAGCGGTGTTCATCTAAACTACTTTTCCGACCTTGCTTCCAAAAATATCTTGACATTCGCAATCAAATATTGTATTTAATGTCATATTTCAAAATCAGTAAGAATTCACAGGACCAGATTCAGGATGAATCTAAGTTAGAATTGGGAAAATTTACTTCCTGAATCTTTATGTCTTGCCAAAGGATTTCTCGGTTTGTAACATGGATACAACAGGGCCGCAAGCACCAGTCCAAGTATCGGATTCGAGATCTATGTTCCGAGGCGTCAGGACTGGCCAAGTAGCCGTAATCCTGTTATCAGGAGCGCCGTTCATCTCATTGTGCCGCGGCCCTGTATTGATAATAATCCCAAAAATAACTTGACATTCGCTTCTAAATATTGTATGTCATATCATATTTCAAAATCATTGGGGTTCTTTGCCCCAGGTCAATATGGTGGAAATGAAAGAAGAGGTTATACAAGTCGCATATGTATCCTCTACGAGGAAATGTTCGACTTCGTTTCTACAATAATTAAACATCTCCGATGTTTTTTTCTCTGCGAGAGTTTTTATAAATATATCCTAAACGAGGATAAATCAAAATCTGTGGATGCCTCATTCTGCTGCAATTGATCATAAATAACCTCGTAGAGGATTAATAAGTAAGGATCATAAATATATTGTGTCCCAACCTAATTTCAAAAATAGACCCCTTGCTTCAAATCGAAAAGTATGCATCCTTAATGATGAACCATATTTTATAAACACTATAAAAGTATCATCCCCACCAATATTTATGATCAACTTTTAATCTTTGCTTTGTGCACTGATTGTGCATATATTGAAACATAGTAGATTATCAATGGGATGCGCAAAAGGCAACTCGAAATCTAAAGAAGCATAAATTAGATTTTGCAGATGCAATGAGTGTACTTGAAGATGATCTGGGCTTAACTATTAAAGATCAAATTATTGAGGACGAACAGCGATTTGCAACAGCAGAATAGATTTATTTGGCCGAGTACTTGTTGTCGTGTATACGCATCGCGGTGACAATATTCGAATAATTTCAGCCCGCAAAGCCACAAAAACGGAGAGTAAAACATATGAAAGCAAAAGAAGAATATAATTTTAGTAGCGCTAAGCAAGGTGCAGTTGTAAAATCGCCACCTGGTAAGACACGCATAACCATTCGTTTGGATGACAATGTAATTAAATGGTTTCGCAATGAAGTTCATAAAATGGGTGGTGGAAATTACCAAACCCTGATTAATGATGCATTAAGCCAGTATATTCAACAACACGAAGGTAAGTTGGAAAGTACGCTGCGGAAAGTTATCAGAGAAGAGTTACAGACAATAGCGCGTTAGACTAAAAATTAACATTTCGAGTGAAGATTCTATTCATTTTTAAAACACACAAAAAAATAATTTTGATCTTATTGCGTTTTGGCGCTTAATTATAAAATGTTTTTTTTACCTATAAATGAATGCAGGAAATGGTTATGATTGAAAGAATTTCTATAAATCCAAATGTTTGTCATGGAAAGCCGGTTATCAAAGGGACAAGAGTCCTTGTAAGTAACATACTTGGCGCTCTTGCATCCGGGAGATACGTTTCAAGAAATTTTGGAAGACTATCCAAATATATCAAAAGAGGATATTCAAGCAGCGCTCTCATTTGGAAGTTACCTCTCCAGTTTTGAAAGTCTACCTTACAATCTCAAGGTATCATGATATTTTTTCTTGATGAGAATTTTCCTAGAAAAAGTATTTCGTATATAAATTCAACTGGCCATGAAACGATAGATGGACATTCCATTGAATATAAAGGAGTTGATGATTCTGTTCTTTTTGATATAGCACAAAAAAATTCAGCAATTTTTCTAACTACGGATAAAGATTTTTTTCACACTATTCCACTCCAATTTGAAAATCACAATGGGGTAATTGTGATTGCACTCGTCTCATGTTGTTCTAAAAGTTTGGCGGGCGCATAGTGTCACATAAATTTCACACTAGCTAGCACCGCTCTGATGCGCTAACCGAAATCTGTTTCGTACGTTGTGTTGCCTCTTACCCATCCTGCAAGACGACCTTGATCAATGATGCATTATGCCAGTAATTCAACAACACGAATGTAAGTTGGAAAGTACGCTCCGAAAAGTTATCAGAGAAGAGTTACAGACGATAGCTCGCTAGACTAAAAGTCATCCAATAATAAAAAAAGTACCTAAAGTGCCTAAAATTAAAAAGATGCTATTATTTAATTATTTATAAACTACAACCTATAATTTACTTTTTTGGACAATGGAGGAAAATAGTGCGAGCAATTGGCTGCATTCTTCATACAAAGGATTTATTATTTCTTTTGAAATCCAGGACATTTGCCCAATAATCTGAAGCCAATATTGGGTTTCGCTTGACTCACTTTCGCATATTCTAATTTTACTTATAAAGTCATTTTTACTTCTTGATCGATTAGCTTCCCGATAATTCGCACCAATTGAAGTTCCCGCTTTAGTTATTTGCTTTCTAATTACATTTGCTTCTGGTGTCCTTGGTAATTTAGTTGATAATTGAATAATTTGAATCGCGAAAGTTCTTGTTCGATTTTCAAGCTGCTTTGCAAATTCCTTATTGTCCATAACTCCCCCTAAAGGTTAAAGTTATTTTGTTATACTTTTGACAATTTGCCTTATTGACAATTTGAAGAGTTTAATGCGAGAAATCTTTAGAGCCATTCGGAAAATGAATTATTAGGCGATAAGATTTCTCCTCGCTTCACTTTGTCGAAATGACATTCTGTTATTTTTTAAAATTTTTTATTTCGCTTCTTCAACTTTAGGCACTTTAGGCACTTTATGAACTTTAGGCACTTCTTTCAAACCTTCCACCCATAACGATACCGCTTAGTTAGAAACTCGTTGGCTTCCGGCATATTAGTCACTTCCATCTTCTCTCCGTCCCATTCCAGCGCGGTGTTTTTATGTGCCATGCGAATGGCCAGGTTTCCTAATAACATGGTCTCGGTAAGCGGACCGGAGTAATCAAAATGTGACGTTGTGGGCGGGCCGCCTTTGCAAGCTTCAACCCATTCCTGGTGGATACCCGGCGAACGCGGGATGGTTTTAGGCGGTCGTGTATATTCACGCATCTTTGTTTCCGGGATAATCCTTGGATTTCTGCCGTAGGTGCCGTGCATCAGTTTGCCTTTATCGCCGATCATCAGGACGCCGCCATCGCCGTCACCCATTTTTCTGCCCGGCTCTAAATCATCCGGGCGATCCGGCATCCGGCCGCCATCATGCCAGGTTAACTCGACCGGCGGCATATCTCCTCTTGCCGGAAATTGGTATTTTACTTTACAGGACACCGGGTAGGTCTCGCCATTGAATTCCGAAGACTCTGCGATTACGCTGGTCGGATAACCTAATTTCAAGGCCCAATACGGGTGATCCATGATATGAGCCGCCATATCACCGAGGGCGCCAACGCCGAAGTCGCACCAGCCGCGCCAGCGGAACGGCGCATAAGCCGGGTGGTAAGCCCGGTATGGCGCGGGTCCGATCCAGACATCCCAATTTATGGTGGGCGGCTTTGAAATGACTTCTTTGGGGCTTCTGATGCCCTGCGGCCAGATCGGTCGGTTGGTCCAGCAATGCACCTCGCGCACCGGTCCGATAGCGCCATCCCAGATCCATTCGTTGATCAATCGGCCGCCCTCGCCAGCGTGACCCTGGTTGCCCATCTGCGTGACGACTTTAGCTTCACGAGCAGCTTCGGTAAGCTTACGGGCCTCGTAAATTGTGTGGGTGAGCGGTTTTTGTACGAAGACATGTTTGCCCAATTGGATCGCTGATAGTGCAATAATCGCGTGCGAATGATCCGGAACAGTAACGGTAACCGCGTCGATACTGTCTTTGTTTTCGTCCAACATCTTGCGGAAGTCCTGGTATTTTAGCGCTTTATCCCAAAGCTCCGTGCCGCCTTCCTCTTTTTGCACGGAATTTTTAAATCTTTGTAAATGAGCAAGATCGATATCGCATATAGCGAATATGTTTTCTGTGCTGACCCCCATGATATCCGATCGACCCTTGCCCCAGGCGCCGACACATGCAATATTGAGTTTGTCACTGGGCGCAATAAAACCAGGACCGCCAAGTACATGTCGAGGGACGATGGAAAAAACAGCAGTGGATATTGCGGCGCGAGTAATAAAGTCGCGCCGGGAAATATTTTTTTTCTGAATTTTCATAGTGATACTCCAATTATCGCGGTTAATGGGTTGATGTTGATGGTAAAGTTCGAATCCGGATATTTCTATACCATACCTTATCACCATGGTCTTGTAAGGCGATGTGCCCTTTACTGTAGGTTCCGTACTTTGGCATTTTACCGAATTTGCTGTTTGCCACCAATTCCTTCCATGCCGGACTGTCGATCTCATACTCCAAAAGTTTTTGTCCATTCATCCAGTGCTCGATATGATTTTCTCTTGCGATGATCCGGATCTTATTGTATTGTCCCACTTCATTGGTTACATCCGCAAAAGGTGCGTGAAGGGCATAATTTGAGCCGGCGGATTCCTCTGGAATTTTACCATCTTTGTGTTTGGCATTATCCAACACTTGCATTTCAGGAGCAGTGCGGTAGACTGCATTGTCATCTTCGCTGACACGAAAGAATATACCGCTATTCCCTCCCTCGGAAATTTTCCATTCCAATTCCAATTCGAAATTGTCATACTGCCCATCCGTCATGATGTATCCTTTTCCTTTACCCATAAAATAGAGCTCGGCATTTTCGGTAATGACCCAACCCTCAGGAACAACATCCTTTTTAAAACCACGCCAGCCATCGAAGGTTTTGCCATCGAATAATACAATCCATTCGGTTTGTTCATCTTCATTACCGGCATTCTGTGCTTCCTGTGAAGAGCAGCCAATTACTAAAATAAATAAAAACAATGAAATGGTAACTTTCATTATGATACCTTTATATTTTTGTTATTATTCCTAAAATAATTTGTGCCTTTGTGCCTTTGTGCCTTTGTGCCTTTGTATTTATCTTCATTGATCGAACGCTCCATCAAAAGCAACCTGGGACGGCTTAAAATCGAGTTTCTTTACAAATTCACAAGCTTCTCTGGCGCCGTCTTCACGGTCCATACCGCTGTCTTCCCATTCTACAGAAAGCGGTCCATTGTAACCGATTTGATTCAGGGTTCGAATGATCTCCTCAAAATCAACACCTCCCCGGCCCAATGAGCGAAAATCCCAACCGCGATCAGGATGACCAAATTTTAAATGAGAAGCAAGTATCCCTGATTTTCCGTTCAATTGTAGTGCGGCATCTTTCATATGAACATGATAAATACGATCCGGAAATTCTTTGAGAAAATTGACCGGATCGACCATCTGCCAATGAAGGTGGCTTGGATCGAAATTAAATCCGAATGCTTCCCGATTATCGATAACTTCAAGCGCTTTTCGTGCTGTGATAATATCAAAAGCTATTTCCGTGGGATGAACTTCCAGAGCAAATTTTACACCGCATTCATCGAATACATCCAGAATAGGATTCCACATTTCGGCGAAATAAGAAAATCCTTCCTCGATCGTCTTTTCGTTAACCGGGGGAAAACTATACAACAAATGCCAAATCGAAGAACCGGTAAAACCATTAACCACAGAAAGACCCATGTTCTTCGCGGCTCTGGCAGTATTCTTCATGGCTTCCACTGCCCACTGTCGCTTTTTATCAGGATCTCCGGCACAATCAGCGGGAGCGAATGCATCGGAACGCGAATCATTATTCAAATCGCATACAAGTTGTCCGGCAAGGTGATTGCTGATTGAGTAAACATTCAAATTATTTCTTTTCAAAATTTCCAATTGATGTTCATAGTAATCCGGGATCGTGGCTGCTTTTTCAACATCCAAATGATCGCCCCAACAAGCCAACTCTAATCCATCATAATCCCAGATAGCCGCCTTTCGGGCGAGTTCTTCTAAAGCTAAGTCGGCCCATTGGCCGGTAAACAGGGTAACGGGTCTATTCATAAACTTCTCCTAAAAACATAATCAACTTGATTTCAAGGGAGTCCATTTTTGATTGTTATTAGCGCTAGTAAATACTGAATCTAAATATGCCATTCCACGAAGGCCGTCTTCAACTGTTGGAAAATCAAGCGCAAGATCATCAGGGCTTCTGTTTGCTAAACGAGCCCTTAACGTGTCGGCAAAATTACAGTAGATATTTGCAAATGCTTCGATAAAGGCTTCCGGATGTCCGGGTGGCAGTCGAGTCGCACGAGCAGCAGCAGGACTTTTTTCAGCGACATAACTATTACCCCGGCGCCATACCTGCACCGGTGCCTCTTGTGATTTTATAGTAAGATCATTGGGATACTCCTGGTGCCACACCAGGCTTTTCTTTTCACCGTAAACCCAAATCGCGAGATTATTTTCCTCTCCAACTGAAATTTGGCTGGCATGTAAAATACCCTTAGCGCCATTATCAAACCGAAGAAGACAATTACCATCGTCATCAACTTTACGGCCAGGGACGAACGTAGTTATATCCGCGCAGATTTCAGTGATTTTCAATCCCGTGATATATTCTGCCAGGTTTTCGCAATGAGTGCCAATATCACCCATGCAACCTGCGCCGCTTTGCTTCGGATCGGTGCGCCACTCGGCTTGTTTTTGCCCGGTTTTTTCCAGGGGAGTAGAAAGCCATCCCTGGGGATATTGCACAACAACTTTGCGGATATTTCCTAAATCGTCTTGTCGAACCATATCCCGGGCCAGTTTAACCATCGGGTAGCCGGTGTAATTGTGAGTCAATGCAAAAAGTTTGATGGTTTCACCAACTATTTTTTTAAGCTGCTTAGCTTCATCCAGGTTGATGGTCATAGGTTTGTCACAAACCACATGGAACCCTGCTTTTAAGAAATCTTTGGCAATGGGGAAGTGCCAATTATTGGGTGTAACAATGGAAACAAAATCAATTCGTTCTCCTTCGGGCAGTGTTCTTTCTTGATTAATCATTTCAGTGAAACTGCTATAGACTCTGGCGCTATCTAGGAAAAGTTCGTTGCCGGTTTGTTTGGACTTTTCGAAATCCCGGCTGAAAGTCCCTGCAACAAGTTCAATCCCGCCATCGATACGAGCGGCCTTGCGATGAACCTCACCAATGAACGCATCCGGTCCGCCACCGACCATGCCCATCTTTAAATTTCGTTCGATTTTCATACCCATTTATTACAGCTACAAAAAATAAAAAATGTACCATTCAAAAATCAAAAAACAGAAAGCTAATGTCAAGTAAAAGTTAGCTGTTTTATGTTTTGTAGAAATCAATTTCCAAAAATAATTAAAATGTTAGTCCAGTTTCCTTTAAAAAAGTATTCGAACAACCGATATGTTAACGAGGAGGAGTAAAACTATGGAAAATTATTTAGAAATATTAAAAGAGTCTCCAAACTTTACCATTGCTAAAGGCGCTGCAGAAGAAGCCAAATTACGAAAAGAGGTTTATAAGATTTTCGAACCGGTGTCTCAAATGCTTTCTTTTGATGAAAAATTTCAGTTATATGATTTAATTGATCAGCTAAAGTTGCACGATGCTGAAAACCGTCCCACCGTCAAACAGGAATTTTTAGAGTTATGTTTGAAAGGTTCGGATTTGCAAGCCTATCATAATTGGCATGAGCGATTAGAACATTCCCGAAATCATCGCAACCGGTGGTCATAATTCTTTAGATCCAACCTTTTTCTTCCATTCTTTTTAGTACTGCATCAACAGTAAATCCAAAATGAGGAACCAAATCCCGTATAGGAGCTGACTCCCCGAATCTTGTTACTCCAATAGTAAGCGCTTCACGACCAGCAAATTCATACCAGGCATTAGGCGAGCCGGCTTCCATAACTATCTTCCTGGTTTTTTGATTTCCCAAAACTGCCCGTTGATATTCCTCTGTTTGACGACGGAATAAAGAATCTGCCGGCATTGATACCACACGCGTTGGAAAACCTTTAGCTTCCAGCGACATTCGTGTTTCGCATGCCAATGGCACTTCCGAGCCGGTAGCTATGATAACAAATTCCGGATTACCACGAGTTGCTTCCTGAAGAGTATAGCCACCCTTTTTGAATTCATCATATGAAATCGGATGATCACGTTCAAACTCAGGAATCGTTTGACGCGTTAAAATGAGCGCCGTAGGTCCCTCGTTATGTTCGATAGCATGTGCCCAGGCAAAAGCAGTTTCGCTTGCGTCTGCCGGACGAAAAACATTCATGCAAGGAATCAATCGTAACGACGCTATTTGCTCGACGGATTGATGAGTTGGTCCATCTTCTCCCAGGAATATACTGTCGTGGCTGAAAACATAAATTACCTGAATTCCCATCAATGCCGCCAGCCGAATAGAAGGACGCATGTAATCGGAAAAGATTAAGAATGTTGAAACATAAGGAATAAATCCTCCTGATAAAGCAAGTCCGTTTGCAATAGCGGCCATGCCATGTTCACGAACGCCAAAATGAATATTCTGGCCGGTAAAATCACTTTTGGTGATATCCGGACTATTTTTTACCAAAGTTTTCAAGGAAGCAGCCAGATCGGCAGAACCGCCGCAAAGGGCAGGTACTAATTCGGCGGCTTTTTGCAGGACATTACCGGAATGAGTCCTGGTTGCTCCGGCATCCGTACCGGCAGCTTTTAAGAGCTCTTCAGCGAAATGATTTGGCGTGGGATTATCAAAGTGCTGATTCCACAAGACGGCCTTTTCGGAAAAATTTTGTTTCCATAAAGAAAATGCTACCTGCCAATTTTGATATTCAATCTCATTTTTATGCACAATTTGGTGAAAAAATTCCTTAACAGAACCCGGGATGTGAAATTCAACATCCGTTGGCCAGCCAAGTTTTTTCTTGGTAGCCTTGGCTTCTTCAGCTCCGAGCGGTGCACCATGAGAAGCTTCTGAGTCCTGTTTGTTAGGGCTGCCAAAGGCAATATGCGACCGAGCGATGACCAATGAAGGTTGTGTTGATACAGCAACCGTAGCACTCAGAGCAGCTTCAATTTCAGTCCTATCATGTCCATCGATGGATTGCACATGCCATCCATAAGCTTCGAATCTTTGAGCAACATTTTCAGAAAATGATAGATCCGTAGATCCATCTATGGTGATTCGATTATCATCATAAATGTAGATAAGATTGCCAAGCCCCAAATGACCGGCTAAAGAAGCTGCCTCGGC
The DNA here is from genome assembly GCA_022566355.1 of candidate division KSB1 bacterium. Lineage (NCBI taxonomy): Bacteria > Pseudomonadati > Candidatus Zhuqueibacterota bacterium. Next base: position 50,726 of record JADFJB010000006.1, on the reverse strand, counting down.
AGTGACGCCTTCCATTAAATCACCATCACTTACAATGCCAAATATCCGATAGGTAATAGGAGAAAAGTCAGGTGTGTTGAACCTAGCGGCCAACATTTTTCCGGCAAGAGCCATTCCGACTCCGGTTCCAAAACCCTGGCCGAGCGGACCGGTGGTCGTTTCAATACCCGGCGCCGCTCCATACTCTGGATGGCCTGGTGTTTTACTTCCCAATTGCCGAAATTGTTTGATGTCCTTAAGGCTAAGGTCATATTCGTTTAAATGCAGCAGGGCATACAACAGCATTGAACCATGGCCGGCAGATAAAATAAATCGATCCCGATCGATCCATTTTGGATCTTTGGGATTGAAACGTAAAAATTTGGTCCACAAAACAAAGGCATAATCTGCCGCCCCCATGGGCAGACCCGGGTGTCCCGAGTTGGCTTTTTCGACAGCATCCACAGCAAGGAAACGAATGGTATGCACGGCTTGTTGTTCGACATTCATAGGTTTTTAATTGGTTATGGGTTGAAAGAGCTAAACTAATAATGCATCTCTTATCATCCTGGAGGCGCCGCTCTACGTAGTCGAAAGGAATCTATTTTAAAAAACAGCACCTTACGTAGTATAAAAATAGTTTCCGCCTGAATGACATCCATCCACTTATTATGGGCAATCCTGTAAATTATTAGTAGCTAAAATTAAGCACGAGTGGTTAATTCCCGGAAATAGCTACTGTATCCTTCGCTTCATTATTCCCAAAATGCCTGGACCAGAAATTATCAATCAATTTACTTCGATGGCTGCGGCGCTCCGGATTGCGAAAGCCATGTCTTTCGTTCGGGTAAATCATCAACTCAAACTGTTTGCCATGTTTCATCATTGCTTCGATAAATTGAATGGAATTTTGCATGTGGACATTGTCATCTATCGTTCCATGGGTCAGCAGAAGCTTTCCTTTAAAATTCTCAATATTTGTCATGGCTGAGCTATTTTTGTAGCCTTCGGGATTGTCTACCGGCCGGTCCATATAGCGTTCAGTATAAACAGTATCGTAAAGCTTCCAATCGGTAACCGGAGAATTGGAAACGCCATGCGTAAAATATTCCGCACCAGTTGTAAGCGCTAATAAAGTGGCATAGCCGCCATAACTTCCGCCGGTAATACCAATCCTGTGAGGGTCTACAAATGATTTTTTCCGCAGCCATTTTACGATTTCAATCCAATCATGCATTTCCCATTTACCCAGGTTCCGGTACATTTGAGCAACGCCTTTCTTGCCAAAATGACCGGATCCACGATGATCCACATTCAAGACAATAATACCTTGTTGAGCCCGATAGTGCGATGACAAGGATGGGCCGGAGTTACGAACGGATCCTGCATTAGGTCCGCCATATACAGAAAATAAAACCGGGTATTTGATATTGGGATTAAAATCAGGAGGCAGGTACCATTTTAACGGAAGGTTAAAACCATCCTTAATTTTGACACGGAACAACTCGATTTTTCCCAATGCATATTTGTCCATCTCCGGGGTTTTGCTGTCGCCGAGTTCACGGACAAATTCACCATTATCCTTATGCAAAGCCATTTTGGTTGGAGTTGTAATGTTGCTATAGGTGTCGATGTAAAAACTGCCACCGGGTGACATTTGAATACGGTGGGAACCCGGAATAGAAGAGAGCTTTTTCAACCCTTTACCGTCCAGCCCTACCCGGTAAAGGTGGCTCTCGGTTGATTCATCTTTGTTTGCAGTAAAGAAGATTTGTCCATTATCTTCATCTACCAATTGAATGCTTCTAACCGTCCATTCCCCTTTAGTTAGCCGTTTTTTAAGGCTGCCATCCATGTTATAAACGTAAAGATGTCTCCAACCATCCACATCACTACGGACTAAAAAGCCACTGCCGTCTTCGAAGAAATGAAGATCTTCAAAAAACTCTACCCAGGCATCTTGCTTTTCATCATATATTTCTTTTTTGCTTCCCGATAAAGGATCTACCAAATAGATTTTTATATGATTTTGATCCCGGTTCATCCATTGGATCGTCACATTTTCGTTGTCTGGGGTCCAGGAAACCCAGGCGATATATTCGTCAGCGTTTTCATCAAAATCAGCCCAGGTGGTTTCTCCTGACGATATATCGACAATCCCTAATTTCACTTTTGGATTTGAATCTCCGGGTTTCGGATAATACGCAACTTCCAGTTCACCGTGGGCTCCGTTTGCACGAAATAAAGTGAATTTCGGTACAGGACTATCGTCGAACTTGAGGAACGCAAGTTTGTTGCCATCCGGCGAAAAATAGAAAGCACGATACCTAGAGCGGCGGCCAAGTATTTCTTCATAATAAACCCATGAAGCCCAACCATTATAGATATGGTCAGATGCATCATCAGTCAATTGATGTTCCAGTCCTGTTTCAATGTCGAAGGCGAATAGATCACGATTCCGAGTGTAGGCAATGAATTTCCCATCTGGAGAAAACGTTGGATTCTTTTCTTCAGCAGAAGTAGCAGTTAGCTGTTTAAATACCTTCGTGTTTGTATTTAAATAGTACAAATCATTATTACGGTTATAAAGAAAACCGGAATAATCCGAAGTAGTACCTGCAGTACTGAATAATGTAAATCCACCGGGGAGCACATCTTTAAAATCTTCAGGATCCAAAAAGATAGTCTCATCGCCTGTTGCAGCACTAATTTTAAATAGCTCCCTATTATTTTCAGATTGATCCTGTTTTTGTTGGAGAAAATGGTTATCATCCAGCCAACCGCGAATTCGTGGTAAGGGTTTGGTTAACCTAGGTTGACCAGATTCAAAAACCTGTTCATAAGTGAGTGATTTCTTTTCTTGAGCAAAAACTACACTTGAAATAAAGAATATCGGGATCCATATAAAAATCAGGATGGATCTAAATTTTTTGGGGTTCATTTCGACCTCCGTAATCATCAATTTGATCTTAAAAATCATTATTTACCAATCAATTAAGATAGATAGTCTTTTATTAAAATCCAAATGGATTTTTATAATGAATGGTTATATGATAATAAAACCATTTCAAATCAAAGCTTACTATTCCTATCCTTCTGAATGATCGAAGACTTGAATTTTTTATAAATTTGAATGATAGCCGAATGAAGAAAATAGGATTTTCTGACTTTACACCAATTTTTAAGTTACTTTCTTTATACGGTTTTTTTTAATATTTCAGCGAACCATTTATTATTAATTATAAACCTGACCTATAAATAAACCATATGACAGTGATAAGGTTTATGAATAGACCAGGTAAATAAATTTAACTATTACGCTCTTGAAGAATGAAAATTTAGGATGCTGATTTGATACTGCCGGAATCAAGGATGATAATTTCGCATAATGAACTCATAATCGCGCTCATAATGGGAGTTATGGGAGCATTATTAAGGGATTAAATGCGAACGGAAAGTTTGACTTGGCATCCTTTGTTTTTTAAGGGGTAGAAATAAAAAAGGCGCTAACATCGCTGCCAGCGCCTTATGCTTAGATTTCCAATATTCAGTTATTCTTTATTTTCTTCGTCCTCGGATTTGTCATTTGTCTTCTCCTCGGAATTTTCATCTTTAGCTTCGTCTTCGCCAGATGAGTCTTCGGTAGCTGGGGTGTCTTCGGTTTCAAATTCATCGTCCTCCTCTTTTCGCTCGAGGAGATTTTCACCATCATGTTTTTGCCGCATAACCAAATACATTAGGGTTAATCCGGCGTTACCCGTAGCCTCAGCATAAGCCACTACCAACCCACCAACCATCAGCAAAAAGATGGCAAAAATGTAAGAGCAAAACGTTGACCAGGCTGATAAATCGGCGACCGGTATAAAATCCTTGGAGAAATAAACAAATCCTGATAGATCCTGCAAATAATAATCGATCCAGGGTCGTGAAGCTGCAAGTGTATATTGTGTATAATACATGGCTTGTTGGCCGATTTGTGTGAACTTATCTCCCATCGAAATTGCAAACAGATCGGAATAAATGAACCAGGCTTCTTTTGCCGAAAAAGCCATTATGCAAAATGCAAGAAACTCAATAGCACAAACAATGAATAAGTAAGTGATAAGTCTGACCGGTTGACCGGTTGAAAGGGAGAATGATTGGAATACTGCCTCAAACCCATCCTCATCCGTGGTTGCAATAATTGAAGGAACTAATATCAATGCGATAACGAGCACCAATCCCAGGAAAAACACAAACAGCCCGGCACCCATGTAAAATAAAGTCATTGTGGAGGTAATCAATTCCCCTACAAAAGGGATTTTTCCAACCAGTCCCATAACCAAAGCACCGATTACAAATAGTATTATAACTCCTCCTATAGCAACGGGTGCACCCAGAATAGAAGCCATGTTCTTCATAGCAAATTTATAAGCTTCCTTCCAGGTATAGAAAGTTTCTCCTTTCAAGTTCATATAAACTGCCCGGCTAACCGCCGTATTCGTAACCAAAACCATCATCAGCAGCAATAATGATCCAATGATAAAAATTGCCCAACTAAACCAGGGATACTCATTGCCGAAAAGACAAGGAAATAACCCATAGCGATCCCACATTGCAAGAAAGGTCTTTCCTGCAGTTAGAAAACTAAGATAGGTAAATATCAAATAAACTCCGTAGCCGATTGCGAGGCCAAAGAAATTGATCCAAACTCGCTGCAAACTAAAGGCTACACGGCCGGCTCTAAATAGATCTTTAAAATTATTTTGTAAGGTGACCATCGGACCTCCCATAAGGTTTTTGAGTTATAAACAATTGCTGCCCGAAAAGTATAACGTTTTAATTAAATGACAATGAAGGCAATAATCTGTATTTTACCAAAATTAAACTAATTTGTCAATAAAAATCTATCCCTTAAATCTTTATATTCAAGGAATTAATTTATAATTTAAACTGTTAAGAAATTCGTGCAATTTGTTAGTTCTAGTGATAAGACTAAACGATTTGTTAATAAAAGTATTTGAAATAGATTTCGATTTATCTTGGAAATATTATTTCATTGAATTATTTAAAGGTTGATATTAGTTTTTCATTTAAAGCTTTTTTGTACATTCAATATTATTGGAAAGGATTGAATTCGCAGTGGACCAAGTAATCATATTCGTTTTTTATTTTTTTGCATTAACTTGTCTTGCTCTATTTGGGCTTCACAAATATTTTCTATTATATACCTATAAAAAACATAAAAACAGAATTTTCTCTTCACCAAAAACTCCTACTGAATGGCCCGAGGTTACAGTTCAATTGCCCATTTTCAATGAACGTTATGTGATTAAAAGGTTAATTAAAGCTGCTATTTCGCTTAATTATCCAAAAGAAAAGCTTCATATACAGGTATTGGATGATTCCACGGATTCTACAATTCGACTGGCAAAACGATTGGTCAGTCTTTTGCAAAAAAAGGGATATCGAATTGAATACATTAATCGGCCCACTAATTTGGGATTTAAGGCAGGCGCCTTAAAATTGGGATTGGAACAATCCAAGTCCGAATTTCTCGCTATTTTCGATGCGGATTTTGTTCCACATCCTGATTTTTTGAAGAAAAGCATTCCACATTTGATGCAACCAGGAATCGGAATGGTGCAAACTCGTTGGGGACATATAAATCGAAAATTCTCATTGTTAACTCGACTACAAGCAATCTTTCTCGATGCCCATTTTATTATTGAACATTTAGCAAGAAATAGATCCGGACGGTTCTTTAATTTCAATGGGACGGCAGGTATTTGGCGTCGACAAGCAATTTTAGATGCCGGTGGATGGCAGCATGATACACTAACTGAAGATTTGGATCTGAGCTACCGGGCACAGCTTAAAGGCTGGAAATTTATTTTCTTACCGGATGTCATTTCACCAGCCGAATTACCTATAGAAATGAATGCCTATAAGGGGCAACAATATCGATGGGCAAAAGGATCGGTTCAAACCGCTTTAAAACTTATCCCAAGGATATGGCGATCCAATTTTCCCTTTTTTATCCGACTTGAAGCCATTATCCACTTAAGCAATAATTTTGCATATTTATTTATGTTAGTTCCGGCATTACTCATGATTCCTGTGGTGAAATACACAGCAGGCACCGGGAAATTGTGGCCAACAATCGTTTACTTTATAATGTTTTTTTCAGCAACTCTTTCTATAATGGTTTATTATAGCTTCGCAATGAAAGAAGCTATGGGTAAACGCTGGCCTTATGTGCTTTTTCTCCCTTTAGTAATGGCAATGGGGATTGGCCTATCATTAAACAATGGTCGGGCAGCATTGGAAGCATTGCTTCACCGACAGAGTGATTTTAAGCGGACGCCAAAATTTGGTGTCAAATCTCGGAAAGATTCCTGGCGTAAGAAAACCTACAGAACAGGAAAAGACTACATTTTTGTTCTGGAATTTATAATTGCCTGTTATTTCACCTATGGAATGTTCTACTTCGCAGCTCAAGGGTTTTATTTTTCGTTGCCATTTTTCATTCTTTTCCAAATGGGTTTTTATTATATCTCTATTTCTTCTTTTGCCAATCAATACAGATGATATGTATCTTGATTTTTGAGACATAAATCTCTGTAATTATATTGGAACGGCAACTTGGCTTCCTCTCTCCGGATCATAAAAAATTTTCTTGCAAATCATCTTTGGATATTAAGCGGGGTTCTCCTTCTCAGTTTAACGTGTTGTTTAGTTCTTCTCTCCAAAAAATTCAGCCCTGAAATTCCAATATCCGAGCAACCGGTTATACTTCTTGTTTTGCTTCTTGTCTCATCATCAATAATCTATCTTATAATAGTAAGGAGAATTTCAACGCTTAAGAAATCGAAGAAAATAATAGCATGGACTTTCGCCGTCGGGATTATCCTCCGGCTTTTGATGATTAGCTCAACCCCCATTCTGGAAGTTGACTTCAATCGATATTTATGGGATGGAGCTGTAACTGCAAATGGATTGAATCCATACAAATATTCTCCCTATGAAATTCAGAATACTGAGAAAACACCAGGGGAAATTCCGCAAGACTATTTGGAATTAGCGCGTGAGTCTAATGGAATTCTGGGAAAAATTAATCATTCCGATTTAAAAACGGTTTATCCGCCGGTTACGCAAATTGCATTTGCGCTTGCACATATGATAAGTCCCTGGGATATAATTGCCTGGCGTTTTATTCTGTTGGCTGTTGATGTTATTACTTTATTCTTGTTATTTAAGATATTCCGGCAATTAAATTTGTCTGTATTTTGGTTGATAATCTACTGGTGGAATCCTTTGCTTATAAAAGAAATTTTCAATTCAGCTCATATGGATGTGCTCATATTCCCTTTCATTATCGGAGCAGTGTTAGTCCACCTGCGAAACAAAAGATTTTCAGCAATTGTTTTACTGGCATTTGCGGTTGGGGTTAAACTTTGGCCGGTGCTTTTACTGCCGTTTTTTTTGAAAAATAAATTGCTGAAACCTAAGGAATTGACTCTATCCATAGCTCTTTTTACGATGATTGTCTTGGCTTTATTGGCGCCAGTGTATCTTACTGGGTTTGACGAGAATTCCGGATTTATTAATTATAGCGAACGATGGCAGCTGAACGACGCCATATTCAAATTATTGGTATGGGGATCGCAACTGGGGCTGGGGTTATTTAGCATTCACCCAGGCTTTAAGTTTTTGACAGCTAGATATATCGTCGTGATACTTATGGTTGCTTGGATGTTCTATCTTGTACTGAGAAAGCAAGAGAGCCCAAAGGCCTTTGTAGACCATTGTCAATGGACTATTGCAGCGCTATTCTTTTTAATTCCAACACAATTCCCATGGTATTTCCTGTGGTTGCTTCCTTTACTTACCGTCAGGCCGCGCTTTTCTTTGCTTTTGTTGACAGCAACTTTGCCCCTCTATTATTTACGCTACTTTTTTGATTCAAGGGGTATGGTCGACATTTTTGATTTTGGTATTGTTTGGATTGAATATATACCCATTTGGATTTTCTTAGGTCGTGAGATTTATTATTCAACAAAAAAAATCCCTCATTTCACTACTCAATTTTTAACTGCTAATGAAATCTAATGCCAAGATAACCGTCATCATTCCTGCGTATAATGAGGAAAAATCTATCGATAAAGTCATCCAAGCCATTCCCGAATGGATCGATGAAATTATTGTCGTTGATAATGGCTCAACGGATAATACCGGTTCGGTTGCCAGGGACAACGGCGCTAGGGTTGTTCAGGAACCTAAAAGAGGATATGGGACAGCTTGTTTGACCGGAATAGCAGCCATTCAAACAAGTGATATTGTTGTATTTTTAGATGGCGACTTCAGTGATTATCCTGGTGATATGCACCTGCTTGTAGACCCGATTTTATCCGGAGAAGCGGAAATGGTAATCGGTAGCCGATTGTTAGGGATAACAGAACCAGGCTCCCTGGCTTTACAAGCCAGGTTTGGAAATATGCTGGCATGCTTTTTAATTAAGAAAATCTGGAAGGTCAAATTTACTGATTTAGGTCCATTTCGAGCGATTCGATATTCAACTCTTCTTGAATTAGGGATGCGAGATCCGAATTATGGCTGGACTGTTGAAATGCAGATCCGAGCGGCGCAGCAGAATATTCCATCTCTGGAAGTGCCGGTGCGATATCGAAAACGGATTGGTAAATCGAAAGTGTCCGGAACGATTCCGGGTGTTATTGGCGCTGGAACAAAAATTCTGGGAACTATCTTCTGGGCGGCATTATTTACAAAATCGTTTAATCGGAAAACTAAAGAATTTGATACAAAAAAACAGTAAACTTTATAAAACGGGAACAAATCGAGTACTATCTTTTATCATTTAGTATGGAATTCAATAAGAAAAATATCGATCTACGCAGTAAAAAATGGCCTGTGAGTATTGCACCCATGATGCAATGGACCGACAGGCATTTTCGTTATTTTATGCGCCAGATTACACGGAAAACACTTTTATACACAGAAATGATCACGACAGGTGCAGTCATGCGGGGAAATCGAGAAAAGCTGTTAGGCTTTTCAGAGATGGAGAAACCATTGGTTCTGCAAATCGGCGGGGATGATGTTAAGCTGTTGACTGAATGCGCTAAAATTGCGGAAGATTGGGGTTATGATGAAGTGAATATCAATGTGGGGTGTCCCAGCGACCGGGTGCAAAACGGTAATTTTGGCGCTTGCCTAATGGCGAAACCTGAATTGATTGCTGCTGCAGTCGAGAAAATGCGACAGGCTGTTTGTATTCCAGTAACGGTTAAGCACAGGATTGGTATCGATGATCTGGATACTTATGAAGATCTTGCGAATTTTGTTCGGATTGTTACCGAAGGCGGTTGTGACCGCTTCATGATACACGCACGCAAAGCCATTTTAAAAGGACTGAATCCAAAAGAAAATCGTTCAATTCCCCCACTCCGGCATGAAGAAGTCTATCGCTTAAAAAGTGAATTTCCAAACCTTATTATTGAAGTCAATGGTGGGGTGCGAACGCTGGAAGATATCTCAGTTCATCTTCAACATGTGAATGGAGTTATGATAGGCAGATCTGCTTATGAAAATCCGTTTTTGTTTGCCGAAGTGGATTCCAGGTTTTATGGCGAAGAGGTAAAAGAGATTAGTAGAGAACAGGTTGCTAATGCCATGATACCCTACATAGAAGAACAGGTGCAGCGTGGAATTCCTCTCAAGAGAATTACAAGACCTATGCTAGGATTGTTTGCACATATACCTTATGCTCGTTTGTGGAGAAGGTTTATAAGTGAGAATGCTTACAAATCCGGGGCTGGTTCGGAGGTTCTTAAAATTGCTTTAAATGAGATTCATATAAAAACAATATTCGATCAACACCAAAATATACCTGCGTGATTCTATTTGACCGGGGTAATAACAATGTCAATACGCCTGTTTATTGCCCTGCCTTCTTCACTATTGTTACTTGCAATCGGCCTCGATTCACCATAACCTTCTGATTGAATCTTGCCCAACAAATTTTCTTCAATCGCAGTAAAATATCGAGCGACTGCCTGTGCGCGATCTTGAGAAAGCTTTAGGTTTAACTCATCAGATCCCCTGGAATCCGTATGACCTTCAATGATAATCTGTGCATTGGTAAATTCATCAAATGCTTTTTTAACTCTGGAAAGCAATTGAAAATATTGTGGTTCAATAATAGCCTTCCCAACCGGGAATGTCAATCCATATAATCTGATGATGATATTTGAGCCACTCCGAAGTACATTTGCCTCGCTGGTAGCAAACATTTTGGAAATTCTTTTCATTTTTTCTTCTTCGTCACGAATTTTTGCTAATTTCGATTGCAGCTCTTTTTCAGTTTCGGTTGCACTACCTAGCCGATCCTTCATTGTTTCAACTTGCTCTTCCAAATTTTTGATTTCCTGGTTCTTCTGGTCAATTGTTGACTCATCTTTGCGGATCTTACTAGCCAATACTTTGATTGCAGTGATTATTTTGTTAGTTGGGACTTGTAACCCCTCAGTGAATTCTAGATTCAATTGCAATTCTGATGAGATTTTTTGCAAAGGCGCTTCAGATTCCAGCAAAACACCTTCATAGTCTTTTGATTTTTTTAATCCCTTAATTAGCTGAGATAAGTAAATTGCATGAACAGCCTCATATTTTGCTTCTTGTGCAAGCTGTAACGCTTCATCCGTATCATATCGATTTTGATTTAACAGAACCTCTACACGAGCAGCCAAGCGTTTGGCTTTTTCCAAAGTTTTCGGTGCATGGTCTTCAACCTTGAGCTCCCTCGTTCTATTTAGTAAATCCCAGGTAGGAAGCAAAAATTTATTTTTTATTGCAGTTAATTCGGCTGTTCGAAAATGCAATTCCCCTAGGCCGGATTTTTTTCTTGCATCTGTTGAATTTCCACTTTCCAGTTTCTCGGCGGCTTCCTTTAATAGTTTTACACCTTTTTGCCAATCCTCGGAAAGAAGCACATCAGCATCAGCTTTCATGGCGGCTTTCTTTGCTGCATTAATATCAATAAACGCCACTAATGCCAATTTTGATGTTTCGATTGATTTATTTAAATAATCCGCTACTTCAACCAGTCTTTTACGAATATCATTTAAGTTGCTTCCTCTTTGGAACCTTCTTTCTGCTTCCTTATATTTTTCTACGGCTTTTGAAAAATTTTTGGGCGAATAGAGACTGGCTTGAAGAAGTTGAGCTTCTTCTATTAATTTATCGACTTCACCAAAAATTTGTTCTCTTGGACTTACCTGGTCTTGTGCTAATCCACTAATATGAAATATTGAGATAAGAAGAAAGATTAAAAATTGTGAAAAGATATTTCTAAAAGATTTTAAAGTTAACAAATTCACAAAATATAAATTTCTCCAAGTTTCAGAATTCCCGAGCACTAAGTAGCACTACAAGCATAATTTATCACCTTAAACTTGCAAATCAATAATAATTTACAACTGATTTAAACGCATTAAAAAGAAAGCTTCAAAGCGCTAACAAAAAATTTCACAAGGTTGGAAAAAGGGATAGATAAATCGTAATTAGCAATTTTGATGTAATTGCAGAGAGTCAAATGATAAATACTCAATCCCTAGCCAGCATAAAAGTTAAAGAGGTGGAATGCTCTCTCCACCTCTTTAACAAATTTATGTAACTTTCAATTACTCACCCTGTATCCGGCAAAAGCAGTTAATTACTTTGAGGGCAATATTTTGTACATTCCGGTTCCGCAAGTATTGCACTTACCTTTCATTGCCGGTCTCCCATTTTTCATTGTCACTCTTTCTGCATCTATCATATCTCTTTTTGCTTTACACTTTACACAATATGCTGTTTCGGCCACTCGAAATCACCTCCTCTCGAAAATATAAATAATTGTGAAGGGTTTAACTTCGCACTAAATTGAGAATTAATTTTGAAAATGTCAACAAAATATTATAAAAATTCATTTTTCAAATACAATTACAATAAATTGAAATTGATCCCCAAACCAATATAAATCCCTCCCAGGCTTTGTGATTCGAATCCAAATCCATCTCCAACACCCGCTGAAGTCGCCTCGATTTCAAAACGAAAGTTTATTTTACTTGAAACAGGGCGATCAAAACCACCGCATATGAAAAACCCTTTCGGATTGGTGCTTGATGAACTTCTACTCAACTCCCTCAGGAGATATCCCTCCTTGTTTTCATCAATTTGAAAAAATGCAAACCCAAAGCCAAAATAACTTCTGCTTTTGGAAAAGGGAGAAGAAGTAAAACGTTGGATCCCGATACCAAACCACGATTGCTCCCATTTAAGATCTACATTCTCATTGAGATCTTCATCAAAATAAGATGAATTTTTTTGGGAAAATTTTGCACGTACATTTAAATGTAAAGATGGATTTAATGCGTAATCAATAGATACACCAGCAGGATATAACCATCGATTGTCATAAAACCTGCTGAAGGCATCATTACTAATTCGGAAAGCCCCAAAGCTCGGAGTGATTTCTATTCGTGAAAACCTAGCTGGTTGGGCGTCTATGTTAACAGGAAGAAGATAAATAAGAATAAATAATAATATTGTGACTCTCATGACTTTCCTTGTCAAAATGAAATATTCCATTAATAAATTAATAACAGATGATTTTAGCGATTTCAGCATTAAAATACAACAAAATTTTATACTTTTGTTGAAAATCCAATCTAACCGGAAAGCATTGAAATTTTAGATTCATTCTTATATTTTGAGCCATTGTATTTCTAATATGGATTTTAACCCCGGAGAGCTTAATGAAAGCGAAGGTAATTATTGTTGGTATGGGACAATTAGGTGGTGTTTTTGCTAAAGGAATTTTGGCAACAGGACATCCGGTTTACCCCATCATTCGAAGTATGGATATAAAGATTGAAGCAAATATGATTCAGAATCCAAAAGCTGTCCTGGTATCCGTTGCGGAAGGGGACTTAAACAATGTTCTGGAAGAGATACCTGCAATTTGGCGAGATCGCCTTGTTTTGCTACAAAATGAACTTCTTCCGCGGGATTGGCAGGCCTTCGAAATAACCCATCCAACCGTCATTTCAGTCTGGTTTGAAAAGAAAAAAGGCATGGATGCCAATGTGCTTTTGCCATCGCCAATTTACGGACCAAATGCCGGATTGATTGGCGAAGGACTGGAGATAATCGATATTCCTACAAGAATACTTAAAGACCAGGACGAACTCCAATTCGAATTGGTGCGAAAAAATGTCTATATCATAACGATCAATATTGCGGGATTAATTAAAGGAGGTTCCGTGGGTGAGTTGTGGCAAAATCATGAAGACTTCGTCCGAAAAGTAGCCAATGACATCATGGATGTTCAAGCTTGGCTGGTTGGCCAGGAGCTGGAAAGAGAAAGGGTGATTACCGGCATGTTAGAAGCATTTGAAGGCGATCCGGATCACAAATGTATGGGCCGGACAGCACCGGACCGTTTGAGAAGAGCTTTAAACTTTGCAAATCAAGCAGGATTGGATGTCTCCACATTGCGGGAAATTGCTGAGAAGAAATTATAAAAGAATTACTAACAGATCTATTTCTGACTCAAAAGAAAAATTGCCAAACTACCAAATATCAAAAATTTCGTATTAGATTACGTCATTAATAATCTTCAAAAATTCTCTGGGATGAACAATCTTCACATATCTCTTACATTTTATACATTTATAAAGTTTGTATTTTAATGAAAAGCTATCAGTTATTTCTTCAAAAAGTCTTCGACCCATTCCATCTCTTCATCCCTGACTTTTCTAAAAAGCTTCAATTTTTTTTGATCCGAGCCTTCTAATGCGGCCGGATCCGTAAAGCTCTTATGGATGATTTTTTCACCGGGAAAAAAGGGACAGCTTTCTCGTGCTGAATCGCAAACAGTAAGAACTACATCAAAAGTTTGGTTGGAAAATTCATCGATGGATTTTGAATAATGGGTTGAAATATCGATGCCAATTTCCGTCATGGCTTCGATCGCAAATGGATTTATTGTCGAGGGCCTAGTGCCCGCGCTGTGGGCTTGAACTTTTCCATTGCCAAAATGGTTGAGTAAACCTTCCATCATTTGACTTCTGGCAGAATTTCCTGTGCATATTACCAAAACAGTTTTCATGGCTAATTATAATTTATTAGCATAACTATTTGAATCCAAATATCTTGAAATGTCAATCAAAAAAGTAGTACATACAAAACAAATTATATTGTACTTAGATACGAATCCAATTAAATATATACAGTTTAGTAGTGTTTTTATGAAGAATAAATTAGTCTGGATATCTATTTTTGCCATTTCTATGGCCTTCTTGGAAAGTACGATCGTTGTTTATCTACGAGAATTGTACTATCAAGACAATATTCAAAATATTTTTCCTCTTAAATTTCTTACACAAATTAACTATTCTTTAGAAATTGGGAGAGAGATTTCTACACTTTTGATGATTTTTTCTGTTGCTGTACTTGTATCTGGCGTAAGTATCTCAAAAGCATTTATTACGTTCTTATATATTTTTGGATTATGGGATATTTTCTATTACATATGGTTGAAGTTAATCATAGGTTGGCCTGTCAGTCTTTTTGAGTGGGATGTACTTTTTCTCGTCCCTAGTATTTGGCTTGCACCTTGGATTTGCCCGGTTCTCATTTCATTAGTATTTGTTATATGGAGCCTTATTGTACTGCAATACAACCTTCATTTTAGTTTTTCTTATAAAAGATTTATTTTGTTTATTATTGGATCCCTTTTAGATTTTACAGCCTTTTTGCAACCAGGGATCGCTATGTATGTGGAGAAAGGTCAACAAGGATTGGTTGAATTCAAACCTGATTCTTTTTGGTGGGAATTGTTTCTATTAGGTTATTTTTTGATAATTGTGAGCTTAATATCACAAATAAGCTTTAATAAAAAAATAATGAAAAAGAGAAACAATTCAGCAAATACTTTTTAATTAATATAGGATGTGTGTTGTTTAGTATGAGTAAAACTAAATTAGAAGAAGATTTTCAAAAACACCACTAATGAGATAGAATTACTCCTTAAGTTCGACGCAAAAAGGCAAATAAAGCGAAATAGGTTATTAGTGCCTTGGCAAGAGAAAATTCCTCGAATCTTGAAAATAAATGTGATCATATTTTGGTTATTTGTGGGAATATTTATCTTTTTTTTGCAAAACTTATTGATTTTCATTGGTCACGGTACTCATTATGGTTTAGCCGCATTTGGAATATATTGTTTTATAATAAGTTATGCAGGCTTTCTACCCTCAATAAATCTTTATCGTTTGGAAAATCTGCTTTACGCAATGAATAGTTTCATAAAGCTTCCTAAAGAAACTATAAGAACATGGTATTCATCTGAATTGGAAAATCTGTTCAAATTAAGAAGAGATTTTGTAATATTTAGCTTTTTAGGGCCTCCTCTTGTTTTAAGCTTAATTCATGTTACAAAGTTCTTTCAATTTCAAAAGCCATGGTTTGGAACTCAAGCTTCAAATACAAGCGGAATAATTGCATTTGTTATTTGGTGCTTTCTAGTTTCTCATCATGTTTTATTTGTTTATGGTGTGGTTTCTCTGATTAATAAGATTTCAAAACTACCGGGAAACCATTTGAATTTTCAAAATCCAGATATGAGTATAAGAGAAATAGGGAAATTTTTGCGGTTTGTTTCAGTGAATTTAATGATTGCGATAACGCTGATATATTTAGGGGTTTGGCTAAGTCCAATCCCAATGAGTTTTATAACCCTAGCTTGGATATCCGGTTCAGGAATTTTTGTGTTAGGAGTTTTTTTAATTCCCCAAATCAAAATTCACCAAATTATGGTAATCGAGAAAAAAATTTAAACAACTTGCAATCTATTTTGAAAAAAGTTTGCAAAATATATTTAGTAATCCATCGGCAGAAAACATGGAGCAGTACGGTACGTTATGTTATATCCAAGAATACCTGAAAAGGATGAATGAATGGTCGTTTGATACACCGGTTTTATTTTCTCTACTTACAACAATCATTATTCCAATACTGATTGCAGTTCTACAGCATATGCTCAAATAAAAAAATAACTTAATCAAATTCTTAAAAATTGATTCCAAACGAAAACCTATGCCCCTGTCCGAAATTCTTCTGCAATGGCACATAACCATAATCCATCAAGATTTTATCGAACCGGAAACCGAAACCAAATTGAATGCTTTTTATTTCATAACCTGTTTGGTATCCTAGTCTGACTTCCAAGTAATCTTTCAGAAGATATTCTGTACCCACATGAAAATGGGAGTTGCCCTCAAAATCATGTACAAAATCTCCGGCAAAAAGCAAGTGATCCACTTGTAATATGGTTGGATTAAAAGCAAGTCCAAGTCTGAATATACGGGGCAATTCTGGTGATTCGCTTCCTAATTTATTCATCCTCCCGAGGTTTTGCAATGTCATACCGAATTTGATGGGAATAACCGCCGGATGATATTGAACGCCAATATCCCCGGCAATCCCGCTGGATTCTTCGATGTATATCTTTTCAAATAAGTATTTTACGGTGACCCCGACATCCCATTCCGTTGTAATCGAACGAGCATAAGATAAACCAAGTGCAAGATCATGCGCTGTGAAGGTGGCAATTGGATCGACTGAAGGCTGACGTCCTCGCAGTTCAATATCGCCTATGTTGATACTATTGAGACTGAAGCCAATAGAATAGTTTTTCGTCGGCAAGGCAAATGTAACAAATTCACTGCGAACATCCTCAAGCCATTCATTATGAATCAGAAAGAGTTGTTGCTGGTTGAGTTGCATTAAACCGGCAGGATTCCAGTAAGTCGCTGTGGCATCATCGACTACTGCAGAAAAAGCTTCTCCCATGCCTGAAGCCCTGCCTCCAATGCCTATCTTTAGAAAAGAAAGTCCGGATTGACTCAAAGCAGTTGAGACAATATTTAAAGCCAGTAAAATCGTTAACAAATATTTTGCCATGATTCTTTTCTTTGAAATTCCAAAACCTTAAAAAATGAGACGCCAGGAAATATGTTGTTCAGCATTGGGTGTAATCGAAATTGTATCGTAGGCATAATCCAATTCACCCTTAAAATTCCAGATATTGAATTGAACCCCAAACCCAAATGTAAGGCGGTCTGAATTGTAGCCCGCTCTTGCCGTAAAGGATTCCCTGAATTTTCTCTCACCACCCAAGTAAATCCGCCATCCCTGCTCTTCGTTGAATTCAGCATCCATCGAAAGAAGGGTTTCTTGCTGAAATTTGTAAGCACCACCAAAGCGCACAAGCATGGGAAATTCATTGATGGTTCTGGAACCTCTCGCAAAAACATTTTCAGTATCCCAGGTATATTTAGTGCTAATATCCTTAACAACTAATCCTAATGTCAAATTGGTCATGGGCTCAGAAAACAATCCCAAATCAAAACCGAGACCATTTGCACTCAACGTGCCCTCATCTTTTTCTAATCCGGGCAAGCGGTTCTGAACAATTTTTACGGTCAGCCCGATTCCTATGTATTCTTTCGGTTGTAATGCAAATGAAGCAAAAAAAGCATTTTCGGTGTTCGACAACATACCGGTATGATTGCCATCGCTATCCCGCCCATCGATATCCGAAATACCGGCATGAACCCAACCAAAAGCAATCCCTCCGCGAAAGACATTTCCATTAGTGGATAAGGTATCAACTTTTGATTTTGGTTGTAAGAAGGTCGAGAATCCTATGAAATTTTGTTTCCTATCCAGCGATAACAGGCCCAGGGAAAATACCAGCTCCGGTCTCTTCATAAAGGGCAGGCTGGCGGGATTATAATATCCTGCAAATCCATCGCGAGCCAGGCCGGTTAAGGCATTACCCATGCCCATGGCGCGAGCTCCAATACCCATTCGAAGGAACGCGCCGGCTTGTCCTGCCGGAGTATCTGCCGTAGCCACGGGAATATGTTGAGAAAATGAAATAAAGCTCACAATTGCTATTGCTTTAATGAGACTTTTTATTTTAATGCATTTGAATTTCATATTTCGAATTTCGAGTTTTGTTTAGTCAATTACAATGACCTTTCCCCAAACCGGGTTGTCACCCGGCAGATCCACGCGATAAAAATAGACGCCATTTGCCACTCGTTCGCCAAAATTATTCCTGCCATCCCACACCGCATCATATTCGGAATCACCCATTCGGGAAATACCTTCTTCTACATTTTTCACTAATGCCATGGCAAAATCATACACAGAGACTGAAACTGTTCCCGATATTTTTACCCGGTAATGGAATCGCACGTGGCCTTCGCCATTAAATGGATTATGACGCAAAGGCGAAAACGGATTTGGGTATGCATAGGTTTCGCTGATATTTTCTTCATCAAGCAAAGTTTCGAAGGAGCGAAATAGAGTCCAGGTATCTCCATCGTCATCAGTCTTCGCAAGGCCTCCTTCACTACCTAACCACAATATTTGTCCGGGAGAAACACCAGCTGAAAATATATCCTCGGCCAATAAGTATTCCCCGGAATTGGCATCGACAATATTTTGGAAACTCGCCCAGGTCAGGCCAAAATCTATCGATTTGAATAAACCTCGATCTGTAGCGACATAAACTGTAGAATCGTCGAAGGCAAAGTTATGGGCAAAGACACCAGGAAGCGTAGTTTTCCAGGTGAAGCCAAAATCTTCGCTATATGACACAGCCCTGAACTCATCACGTTCTTCTGCTTCTCTTGTTGCCGCCCAAAGAATATTACGATCTCGCCATTTTTGAAAAGCCAGAGCAACTACAAAATTCCCTGAAATGGGATATTCCTGATTTTGATGATTAAAATTAACCCAACTTTCGCCTTTATCAAAACTGCGGTTAATGCCGCCTGCTGTTCCCACCCAAAGAATACCGTCCGCGGAAATGGTAGAAAATGCCCGGTGGTTTAGATTAGCTAATGGATCAAAAAAGAAAGAATCCGGCGGTACATCGCGCCAGGATTGGCCCCAATTGTCGGATCGCTTTAAGCCGCCACCAAAACTGGTAATCCAGATGGTAGAATCGACAAAAGAAATATCGAAAGTTATGTTTTGAACATTCGTTAATCCTGGTTGAGGAAAATAAGTCCAGGTTAAACCATTGTCATCGGAATAACTAAGGCCACCGCCGGCAGATAATAAACCGGCATCATCAGTTAAAGTGTCGAAGGAAGTGGCAATCCAGATGGTGTTTCCCTTAAATGCAATCGCAGAGATACTGCCTTTGCCAATACCCTCCACTTCCTTGATATTAAACCAATTCGTTCCTCCATCCTGGGTTCGGCTAAGACCACCGCCAGTCGCGATCCAAAGATGGCCATTGTTATAGCGGATATCAGCTATGCCATTCCCTGAAATGATTGCGGAAGGATTATCCAAATCATAAAATGATTTTGAGAGTATTTGTCCGTTTACGGTTGGTCCGATTAAAACCAGAAAGACTAAACTTTTTTGAACCCACTTTTTCATTATTCGATCACTGTAATGGAATGTGAAACAATATTACTCAATTGTCCTGCTTTGTCTTTGGCCTGTATGTCAAAACGATATATTCCCGTGGCGTTTGACTGACCGATTGTAAAAATGCGTGAATATATGCCATCGCCACCTTCTACATCACCACCGATTCCATCGTCGCGTAATAAGAAGGGATTGTCTGAAGCCGGCGTACCGCCAGGCAGAAAGCTGTTCATGGTTACTTCAGCTATATCACTTAACCCATCCGGGTCTGTAACCTGCGCTGTCAGGAGGAATGTATTTTCGCCTGATCGGGAAATTGTATCCGGAGCAGTTACCGCTATAACTTGCGGTGGATCATTGGCAGCGACGCGCTCTAAATAGAATTTCCTTACAACCGGTTTACTTTTATTTTCTAATAGATCAAACGCCGAAAACCGAAACAGGTAATTCGACCTGGTCTGGGTAAAAATAGATGTGTTTAGATCCATTCGAAATTCATTGTTATTAGCAAGAATAAGGGTAGCGGATAAAAAAGGATCCAGTGAATTTTCTTGATAAATACTTAAATCAAGGCCATTCAAATCTCCGTCTTCATCTTCAGCTCTAACAACGAGTGTTAACACGGTATCGGAATCTATAGACAGGGATTCAGGAAAATCTACCGTGGTTATTGTGGGGGCAGAACCATCACCACCGGATTCCACCAAAACCGTATCCATCGCAATTTCACTTTCATTGCCATCATGATCGATCGCCTGAAAGTGAACAAAAAATTGACCTGGAGAAAGATTCGATGTTTTTGGAGTAAGCTGGAAAGTATAGACCCCGTCGTTACGAATAATATCTCCATCCAGACCTGTATCATACATCGGGGCAGGAGCAATAAGAATAAGATCCATTTCGTTAATCAATGAGAAGTTTACTTGCGATAGATCATTCAATCCTTGTGGATCAGCAGCCTGTACCATAAACAATACTGGTATTGAAGAATTCTGTTTGATCAAATCCGGGATGCTGTAAACGGATATTGTCGGTATAGACTCAACGATTTCCACCGGAGCTTTTTTTTCACAAGCAATAAAAAAGAAAAGTGAGGATAAAAAAATTGAAAGGATGGAAAATCGTCTTTTCGGGGGCAACTGTATCCGCTTTCTACTGTTAGTTTCTATTAATTGATTTTGTTGTATACTTGAATTGAGTTACCAAGGTTCCTGTTTATCCCTGATTCAGAAACTCAACTTGAATATCTGTTAGAATTCGACCGGTTTCCACACCAACATGATTTTTCAGAACCGGACGCCAATAATTATCCATAGTCATCGCTTCACTCTCAGAAATCAAGTTCATTTGAAGCAGAATATCAATCGCAGCAGGCTCAACACCACGCAATTGGCCGTCTTCACATTTCAAGGCAATACCCATTCCATGTGAATCAAAGAAAGAAAAACACTCCACTGCTTCACCGCCAACTTTTGATACTGCCCTTCCCTGTGTTGTTTGCATAAATTGGGTATCGAAACGGCGTGTACCAGCAACTAATTCCGGATATTTTGCCATGGCTTCCCTGATCCGAACCACATCTGAATCTTTGCCAGAAGCAAATTTCGTAAACATCAATGCCATTGTTTTTAGAGGCAGATAAAACGCAGGTACTCCACAGCCATCGATTCCAAATTCACTATTTTCGTATGGTATTTCGCTATATTCGGAAATGATCTCGCGAATCGCTATTTGATGCGGATGTTCCGGATCTATGTAGGAATCCATCGAATATCCCTTAACAAGGCAGGCAGATAACATACCCAGATGCTTACCGGAGCAATTGTTTTGCAACAAACTTTTGGTTTTGTTTTCAGTCAGTATCCGTTTTGCCGATGCTGCATGAAATGGTGAATGATAACCGCAAAGCAGCTGGGATTCTTTCAAACCGGTCTTTTGGATAATGGAATTTAAGACATCCAAATGAAAGACTTCACCATTATGTGACGCCGAAATGATAGCTATTTCTTTGTCATCAAAATCGAAGTGATCGATTACCCCGGCACGAAAAAGAGCTAAGGTTTGAAATGGTTTAGCTGAAGAGCGGATAAATGTTTTGAGGTTGGGATTACCTACTTTAGCAATCAGATTGTTTTTTGAATCTACAACTGCTGCATGGATTACATGGCAGCTTTCTACTTTACCGCCTCTCAATACAAGAACAGAATTTCTCAATAAACTTCTACCGTATTAGTCTAAGCATTTCGGTGACGGCACGCTCCATCCCGACCAAAACTGATCGTGCAATAATAGAATGGCCTATATTTAATTCTTCTATCTGTGGGATATTAGCGATGGGAATCACATTTTGATAATTCAAACCGTGTCCGGCGCTTACACCTAATTCAAGCTTGGTAGCGGCAGCAGCCATGGTTACTATTTTTTCAAGTTCTTCATTTTGTGTAATTAAATCACTGGCATTGGCGTACTCGCCGGTATGGATCTCGATGTAATCTGCGCCAATACGAGATGTTTCTTTGATTTGGTGGATATTCGGATCGACAAAAAGGCTTACGACAATATTGTGCGTATGCAGGTTTGAAATCATTTGTGCGATACGGGTAGAATGACCGATTACATCCATACCGCCCTCTGTGGTAAGTTCCTGGCGGTTTTCCGGTACCAGGGTAACCATGTCCGGCAATATCTTGATTGCGATATTTTCCATTTCGGAAGTCACAGCCATTTCTAAATTCAGGTGAGTTTTGACGATTTCCTTAAGTAATTTCAAGTCTCTGTCCTGGATGTGACGCCGGTCTTCACGAAGATGACAGACAATACCATCGGCGCCGGCCAAATCAACCAGTACGGCTGCTGCTATGGGTTCGGGTTCATGTCCTTCCCTAGCTTGTCGAATTGTCGCTACATGGTCTATGTTAACCCCGAGCCGTATCATTTTGCCTCCACATAGAGATTTAATTTCTTGCTGATCAACAGCTGAATATTTGAAAAATCAAATTTTGAATATAGTCAAAATTTACTGTTTTTCCAACAAATCAAGGACACTTACAAAGGAGATCCCCTTTCTTGCCCATTTAGCCATCTCGCCGGGTAATATTTTGCTGGTCTCATCCCGGGTATGTCCGATTAGAACAGCAGGATTCGTGGGTGAAAGCTGGCTCACGGTATTCCGCATAATAATTTCCAGCTGCATGTTCTTTTCAGGATTATCAATAAAAGTACTTAATTTTAATGTGGGAACCCCAGCTTGTAATGCTTGTTGATAGGCCACGCTATTTCGATTTGTGATGCTGTCTATGAATAAAAGATTACGATTTTTTAAACTTTGCATCAATCTTTGCATTGTGGTTCGATTCGCCGTCGCCTTAGAGCCCATATGATTGTTAATTCCTATCGCGCCGCGCACATTTTCCAATGCCCGTTTCACAGTCGAATCTATTTCTTCTAGAGACATTCCCGTGAAAATGGTATAACCCTTATTTTCCACTTCTCCCTGAAGTGGCTCCATCGGGAGATGGATAAGCACATCCAATCCGGCTTGATGTGCCTTCTCGGCCATTTGTTCTGCAAACTCAGTTCCGGGAATGATTGCAATGGTTATCGGGTATGGCATTTCAAAAAATGCATTCACAAAATGATCGGAACGGTAACCGAAATCATCAATAATAATTGCGATCTTTCCGCTGTGCCATTCCAGATCGGAATTTTCTTTGTAATTCATCTGAATGTAATCACCCCTTGCAGTGGAGATTCCGACACTTATTTCACGCGGGCTGAATTTTTCATAGGTTTCCATTACCTGGTAATGCTTCCTTTTAGACATTTGAATCACAGAAAAAATGAATTTATGAATCCGGTATCCAACCGGGTATTTTAATGTCAGTAAAAACCGATTTGGATTGAAAGATTCGGAATCTTTAATTTTTTCTATTCCTCTAGCCCAATCGGAAGAGAAATGAAGCTGAAGCATCAACCTCTCAAATTCTCTTGCCCAGGTTTGATTAGTCGTTAAAGTATTATTTGTGATTTCCGGTGGAGATTGTTCAATGTTGGCTTCACCGGGATCAAAGAAAACCAGCACCGATATGGCCAGGATAACACCTAATCCAAGCGTCATTAATAGTTTAGAAAGGATAGGAGATCTTATTTTTCCCCGTGATTTGATCTGTTTTGCGTTAAATTGTCTTTTCATAAATTCCGAGTATTTATTGGGTAAAAGATGCCTTTAATTCACTCCATGAAGAATTGTCTTCAATACTGTCGTCGATCCATGTGAAAATGGCCCAGAAACCTTCGGCGTTGATGGCCAGGTGAAATTCCGCACGGCCTTTAATCAACCTCGGGAACTGGCCGGTTGTTCTTATGTGGGGAACATACAATTCATAGTCACGGATAATAACAGTCGAATCGGGTAAGGGAGTTTCTATCCCCTCACCTAAAAAAATCATGCTCAAGTTTGAGTCGTCCGGAACCGCTTGAAATACGTTGATTATATAGGTCGTTTCCGTGTCTAAATCCCAGTTGTCCCAAACACCGGGAAATCGAATCAACGCTTTCTTATCCGGACGAAATTTATATTTCCTGCCGTTCAATGCCGTGTTGGTGAGCGAATTCATATAATTGGTTAAGTTCTGATCTTTGATTGCGTTTAGCAGGTTGTCCAACACATCACTGGCTTTGGTCGGTGGAATCCAGTTTGTTGCCTGCTGAGTTTCCGGAGCTTCGACTTCTCTCGACGCAAATGGATTGTCACAGCCGATACTGAAAATAAAAATCAGTACGAAATGAACGGTTGATGGTTTGTTTACCTGCATAAAAATAGTATGATTTTAGTCTGTTGTTAAGATATATTCAAGCCACAACATTAACCTGAGTAATTCATGAATTCATGCTTTATGCTTAAAACTGCAAACTATGTCTTCCGGCGCTCGACGGAATCTATTTCCATACATTTAAAAAAGCTGAATGATAAGCATAAAATATAATGAAAAGATCATTTCCTCGATTAAGCGTATAAGGTTAATAAATAGATCAAGTTAACCATTCATCACGGAGTTGATATGTTTTACCGCTTGTTATTGCTATTTACCATCGTTCCTTTTATTGAATTAACCCTTTTGCTGGAAGTTGGCAATACTATTGGCGTTTCGTCGACCCTCTTAATCATTATTCTCACCGGAATTGCAGGCGCGGCACTCGCCCGTATTCAGGGTTTTGCAACCTTGAATCGAATTCGTGAAGAAATGCAAATGGGGCGAATACCGACCGATGCCCTGATTGATGGTCTTTTCATCCTTTCTGCCGCACTTTTACTATTAACACCCGGATTTCTAACAGATTTAGTTGGATTTTTCTTCCTTACTCCTTTTGGAAGAAATTTCCTACGCCGCCAGGTTAGAGGATTTATACAGAACAAAATCAACATCAAACAATCTTCATTTACCTCAAAAAACTTTTATTCTGACAACGATTTATCCGGTTGATTCTTCGGTTTTAAGAAACGCTAAACCTTTAAGTGAAATATATTGGATTTAACAAATCCTATTCAAGGATAAATGTTCTTTATGATAAAAAGCCACAGACTTTCCCAGCGCGGCCTTGGACCACAACCAAATAATTTGATTTAGCCACGGATTTACACTGATTGACACGGATGAATTTAACAAAAGTTGAAACTCCAGGCATTCCCCAACCATATTGGATAGTGCAGACTATCGATATGGAGGAGAATACCATGGAGCAATTTCTTACTCTGTCATAAAAAGTATATAAGCAGCGTTCTTTTTCGTGGGAGGTTACGCCTGATCAGCCATGTTTAGGAGATGAGCTTGTTTCTTTCATGTCGAAACGTGTTGTTGAAAGACTTTGGTGCATTTGTTGAAAAACACTCCACAAAGGGCAATTGCTTATGTCTACTTCACTGACTTTTCAGAATTCAAATTTATCTATGCTCCAAAACGCAGCATAGAAAAACCAAAACTTTGCTAAAAAAACACATTGCCGTCGGCTTGTAGTACGGATTTTAAAAAATATCCAAACTAATTCTTCAGTGAAATAGGGTTGCTCTCTTTAATTTTTACCGTAATAAGACCTGCCTTTATTTTAAATATTGACTGTTAAATTTTCATTCCGTATCTATTGCTGTCCTAATCGTTCAAAATAAATCATCACTTGTAAATCATAAATCATAAATTCCTTTCATGTCCCCTAAACACAAATTTTCCGAAGAAGAATTCTTTACCGAAGAAACCGAACTCAATCGCAACCTTGGAGTAATAGAAGCATTTTCGATCATTATCAATCGAATTCTTGGATCGGGCATTTTTCGCGCTCCTGCACCCATCATGATGTTAGTTGCTTCAGTAAGTTTGTTTTACGGAGTGTGGATTGTCGGTGGTATAGCCACGATTCTAGGCGCTTTCCTGTATGCGGAATTGGTTGCCATGATGCCCAAATCCGGCGGGCCTTACGTTTTCCTTAAAGCGGCATACCCACCCATAGTGGCTTTTCTGCGTGGCTGGGCTATGTTCTTTGTGTCGGAAACGGCCGCCATTGCGGCAGTTGCGCTGGTATTTGCCGAATATGGGAATGCATTTTATTTCTCTATAACCGGAGAGAATTACTCACAACTTACAGAAGTAATTATCGCTCTTATGGTCATTTGGGGCCATTCCACCAGCCACTGCTTCGGTGTATCGCTGAGCGGTGTCATTCAAAATGTTTTTGGTTTTCTGAAATTGGTTGCAATAGGCGCTGTAATCGCAGTCTGCTTTGCCAAAGGGGGGGAGATCGCTAATTTTTCATCACCCTTTTGGCCGGATGAATTCAACTGGTCTACCATGCTGGCATTCGGCGCTGCCATGCGTTATGGATTTTTTGCTTACAGTGGCTGGGAAGGTCCAACCTATATGGCGGAGGAGATCCGCAACCCTCGCAGGAACCTGCCTCTCGTACTATTTTTGGGTATCGGCGGTATCATTCTGCTATATCTGGCTGCCAATACTGCCTATATTTACCAGCTCTCCGTAGTCGAGATTCAAGAAGCTCCCTGGGTAGCAACTGCTGCTGTAAGTAAAGCAGCCGGTTTGGCCGGCGGAATGTTGATATCGATTGCAGTGATGTTGAATACTTTTGGCAATGTGAGTACGCAGATTTTATGCAAGTCACGCACCTGGTATGCAATGTCTCGTGATGGTATGTTTATCGGACCATTGGCAAAAATTCACCCAAAATACAAAACCCCAAACGTAGCGATTCTCGTACAAGCATTTTGGGCGTCCGTATTGCTCATGGGCGCCGGGTTCGCAGGTAATGCCTATGTAACATTAATCGACTTTTTTTCATTCACATCGTCGATTTTTAATGTCATGACTTTCGGTTCCATTTGGGTGTTGCGCAAAAAATATCCCGACGCACTTCGGCCCTACAAAGCCTGGGGTTATCCATACACACTGATAATCGTTTTGGCGATCCAAATTTGGTTTATGGCAGTTACATTAATCACGGCCTTCATTCCGTCTTTGTTGGGTGTGCTGCTTACCTGTACCGGGCTGCTCTATTATTACCGGGCGGAAATCCGGATGAAGATTAAGAGATCATAATTGTGCAGACAGATTTTTTCTATTAGATTGCACAAATGCTGAGTTAAACAAATAATCAATTTACTTGCATAAAATATTTGCTTGAAAACTGTTTATCGCTAAGGTAACTTTAAAATAATTTTAATTTAAATTGAAGAAAATGGAAACTTTGAGTGAAGAAAAATAAATCAAATAATTTCACAGAGAGATTAATAAATCTTATCTCAGAGCCATAATTTATTAAATTTGAAAATATTTTAAGCGAACCCAATTTTTTTAAAATTGTAGGAAGAACTCATTATGAAAGATGGCATTCTTCATTTTTTGGTTGGTTGCTTGATACAACAGGATCGCATTTATTAGGCGATTATGTTTTACGACGCTTTTTGATGTTGTTATTGGATGAAAAAAGCCTGAAGCCCAATAATCATAAAAATGATTTCTTGTTGAAAATATTGCCCACGGCCAATTTTGAGACCTTCCAAGTTACTCCAAATGAGAACTTCCCCTCAGAGACAAGTATTACTGGTGTTGGTCGATTTGATATCTTTTTATCCGCAAAATATTCAGATGAATCCGGCAATGTTGGTATAGTTAATATAATTTTTGAACTGAAAATAGATTCAAAACCGAGAAACGACCAGTCAATTAAGTACGCAGATTGGCTTCTTCAGAATCATAGTAGTGATGTTAATTTTTTAATATATCTCACACCAAATTTGATGAGTAACTCACACTCTACGGTTGGTGACTACCGGTGGTATTGCATGGATTATCAACTTTTAAATGATAAATTATTGATACCTTTGTTAGATCATCCAAACCTTAATGAAAAAGTTAAACCTTTTATTATTCAGTACATTAAAAATTTGAAAACAAGATATAAAGGTATAAAAATGGCAATAACAAATGAAGAAAAAAGATTGGCTCTGACACTCTATGATAAATATAGTCACCCTCTACGGTAGCCAGGAAAACAAGGAAAAAGCCAAAGAACACAAGGTTGAGTTAATCGCTCCAACCCCGGGTAAAAAGCAAAACACAATTTAGTTGATTTCGAATTTGACCAGCAAACACATGAAGTCAAACGTTGTCCCCAAGGCTATGCTCCAGAGAAAATCAAGCATAATAAAAAAGGCAAATGCAACAGATAGACTTAAGGAAGTCTATAAGGTTGATACCAGTCTCCAGCGCCTCGATTCGGTCCATATTCATTCCAACATGCCTTTGAGATACAAGTTGTTGCGATTTTTGACCTTTATCACCTTTTTGCCTTATGTTATTTAATATCAATGAGATAAGGTAAGTATTTGGACGATTAAATGCAAGAACTAAATGCTGTTAACTAACTATTTATCAATACTTTAAAACAAAGGCGACTTTTTACGAGATCGTCAAATATTATAAGTGCAATTAAAATAAACAAGATAATAAGTAAAGATATTTTCTAAATTTTATTCATAATATTTGTAATTGATCTAGTTTTTCATAGAGGGTTTTACTAAAATCAAAAAAACTTTTTATAGAAAATGGATTTTGGAATTTAATTATAATACCTCGTAATGTGATTACCCTTTTCTAATTTCTCATAAAAAAAGCATTTATTTAATCAATGTCAAATGTTTGTTTGTATATTGTCAAAAATTAATAAATTAGTTGTGATAGAATTATAATTAGTTGCAACTTATTTTAATTTTCTGAAATCAGCTAACTCACCAACCACTCCTCAGCCTCCCCAACAGAATCAAAAAGCCGTATGAATAATCCCCGTTTTTGGCAAACCGTTACATAATATCCGCAGTCTTCTTTTATTGTTTCAGAGGGGACTATCGCATATCGAACAGTTCTGGGTATGGCATTATACCGGAATAAATTTGCTCCATAATCTAAATTGGCAAAAATAGTCGGAACGGAAGTTGATTTACTGGCATCAACAAGAACACCGGACACATCCTTCTCTTGGCAGATCTGCTCAACAGTAATTTGTGTCCGGAGTTTGTCTTTTTCGGTTGGTTTACCAAAAGAGTAGATTTCAATAATTCCCGAATCATCTCGTAAGGTAACGGTTTCAGACATTATCGCATCCTGTTAAACCGGTCGGTTAGCGCCGTCCACCACCTCGCTTGCCTCCCCTGCCACGCTCTTTGCGAGGACGAGCTTCATTCACATTCAGATTTTTTCCCTTCAAATCTTTGCCGTTTAGGCCTTCAATTGCAGATTGGGCTTCAGCCTTGCCCTGCATTTCCACAAATCCGAATCCTTTGGATACCCTGGTGAAAATATCTTTAATTACGGTTGTAGATGTAACTTGCCCGAAAGCGGCAAAGGCTTCTTTTAAATCTTCTTCGGTTACTTCTTGTGCTAAATTTCCCACGAAAATATTCATCTTTAACTCCTTTTATCTTGATCATTTATAAATAAGTTACAGTGTATGAATTATTATTCATTACTTCCATTAGAATGTTTTGGTTTTTAATTTGAAGTTATTTGACGAAATCAAACCTATCAACCCTTCTTTTTCTTCCGCAACCAAAAAATCGAGAATGGCAGACCAGAAGCAATAAAGGCAATATCAACCAATGATTTCTGCCATTCAAAAATGGCGCGTGAAACAAGTAGACTAATAATTCCAACCAGATAAATCACTGGAAGAATCGGGTAGAAAGGCATTTTAAAAACATCTGTACCCCCAACTTCATTTTTTCGCAACTTGAATAATGCAAAGGTAGTAAAGATGTAGAATATCAAAATGGCAAATACCATTCCGGCTACAATGTTTTCAAACGAACCTCTAACGATCAGAATTACAGTACCCCAAATGCAGTGGGCAATGATGGCCCGAGAGGGGGTGCGAAATTTAGGATGAATATAATTAAGCCATTTGAAAAATAAACCGTCTTTTGCCATGGCGTAATAAACCCGCGGGGCAGTCATCATTGTTCCGTTGATACTGCCGGTTGTTGAGATCATTACAATGATGGCGATAAATCCGGCTCCAATTGGACCCATTAATTGTGTTGCGGTTTCAGAAGCCACGATCGTACTACCGCGCATACCTTCAATTCCTAAGGTTCTGTAATAAAGCAAATTAGCTAGAACATAAATCAAAATAATCAACCCCATTCCTATGAACATACTGAGGGGGATGACTCTTTTTGGATTTTTCATCTCGCCCGCCGAATAGCCCACACGATCCCATCCGACATATGAAAAAACGACCAGCATAAGGGCTGCCACCATGTTACCCGTGGGTCCTAATGTACCGGTAGGTGGAGCTTTTGTACTCAATAGGTTTTCGTGACCTCCAACCAGAATAAGTCCTAAAGCTACAAGAAAACCGAGCCCCCCGACTTTTAATATCGTTGATATGTTTTGATAAATGCTTGCCCGTTTAATTCCAATATAATTGACCACGCCGAAAATAAAAATGACAAATATTGCTGCTACCATATGAGCAAAAGAACTTAGTTCGACAAAATGTTCAAAGTAGTTTACAGTTATAATGGCTAAACCAGCAGCGGGGCTGGTGCGAATAATGAAGAGCTGCGCCCATCCAAACATGAAGCCGGCAAAAGGCCCAAAACAGTTACTAATATAGACATACTCGCCGCCGGTATTGGGTAATCGACTTCCGAGCTCCCCATATATTAATCCCCCGATAAACACAAAAGCGCCAACCAAAATCCATAACCCGATGATCGAGTAGAATGAATCCAGGTAGCCTGCGATAATTTGGGGAGTGGAGAAGATACCGGCTCCAATCGTAATACCGATGAGGATGGTGACACCTTCTAAAAGGCCTAATGTCCGGCGTAGTGTCGGTTGCTGAGGGGTAGTTGTATTGTTTTCTGTGTTCATTCAGACCTCTTTTTTTTAAATTCCAATAGACAATTCTCAAAATATAAATAATTGTCAAATTCCAAAAACAAATATTCAAACAAGAAACTACAGATTGGATATTGAGTATTAGTCATTGTAATTTATTTGAAAATTGGTTATTTTGCGATCACTATTTCCACACCAGTTCAGCATATTTTAACAACTCATTAGTTCAATTTTTCCTTGAAATCCGCTTCCATTAACAACCAGGTGTTGGGATCCAATTTAACTTTCTTTGGCTTCTTGTCAACTGGAAAAGTAAAATCATGTTTTTTTTGATTAATCTTTAGCACTTCAATGCGAGGAACACCTTCATCCTCAGTGTATATGCCAAGATCCACGGGCATGGAAAACAAAACCCCGGTTTCCTGAATTTGATTCAATTTAACGACCAGCTCTTTTTTGTTTTCATCAAACTTCCACGAGCCTTCGAATTTTGGATGCCCGGGCTGGTAAATCCACTGCCGGAAAAACCAGGACAGTTCTTTTCCGGATGCCTCTTCCATTTTTTGCTGAAAATCTTCCGTCAATGCATTGCTATCCCGAAATTGTTTATAGAATTCCCGGATCCCCTGCCAGAATGCTTCATCGCCAACGACGTGCCTGAGCATGTGGAGTACCCAACCGCCCTTTTGGTAGGAATTTGCATTAAGCAGTAGGTTGAGATCAGTAATGGTTGTGTCAACAATTGGACTGGCAGGATTTTCGTTAAAATATTGAATGACTCGTTGCCGTGAGCCTTTCATGCTGCGTCTTTCCCCGGTTTCGGATCCGATCATTTTATCGCGACCATAAGTAAATTCCATATAAAGCTGGGTAAAATAGGTCGCGAATCCTTCACTCAACCAGATGTGGTGCCAATCCGCTTCAGTAACGGAATCGCCAAACCATTGATGGGCGACTTCATGGGCGATAAGTGATTCACTCCGGCGTTTTCCAGTCACACTCCTTTCGCTATAGAAAATATTACCGGCGTTTTCCATACCACCGTAGCGGGTTTTGGATTGAACATTTGCCAGCTTTTCATAAGGGTAGGGACCAATATGGCTTGAAAAGAATTGGATCACCCGGATTGCCTGTGCATAATCATAAAAACCGGGTTCACGATCCTGGGGATAAACCCAACTTTGGATCGGGATACCTTCATAAGTAAATACAGTCTCAACCGCAAACCTGGCCACACCGATCACCATCACTTTGGTTGGAATGGGCACTGCTTCATGCCAGTGTGTAAGTCGAGTATGATCGTCCAAATCCGTCTCTTCTCGCAGGGAGCCATTGCCAATAACCTGGTAATGATTCGGGGCAATGATGATAAAATCGCAAGTAGCTTTGTCAGAGGGATGATCTACGGTTGGCAGCCAATGACGAGCACGATCCGGCCAATTATCGCCAAAGAATGTTCTTTCGTTGTATTTGTTTTGTGAGATGATCAAACCATCTGCGGGGATGCCGCGGTACGAGATACTGTACGACCGGTGTTCTCCGGCTTGTGAGGGTGACATCAATTTGATAACAATTCTATTGTTTGTGTGGCTGAATGCTATAGATTTTTCATTTCGAAAGACTGAACCAACATGCATGCCGGTTTGCTCAGATGCCTTTCCTATCAGATCGAGACCAAGCTCGGTTATTCCATCAGCCAGAAATCTCACATCAATTGTGGTCTCACCCATGATTTCATCTGTTTGATCATCCAAAGTAATTTTGAAAGTGTAATGAAGTATATCGATACGCTCGTTGCGAGGATAGTTATCTGCTGCAAGAATTGTTGGAAAGAGGATTAAAGTAAGAACCAGGCGCAGAAAAAAGTTCATTTATTGATCTCCTTCTAAAAGTATTGAATGGGTGAACCGTTCAATTTACAGAATAATGTAACGACTTAGAAAATAGCAGGCAAGAGATTAAATGTACTATTGGAAGATAACGAAGGGAAAATTCCTTAAAAGAAGATTACAGAAATAGAGTCTTTTTTATGATCATGTATGACACTCAATTTAACTCAAACTCCGGCCATCTTTCTGCTGATTGTAAGGCATTGATCATTACCTCTAAATCTCGATAGGCTTGTTCAAAAGAACTGGTTACATTCTTTCCCGTGCGGATGGCCTTATAAAAATCTTCAAATTCTTCCTTATAACCAAGGCTGCCTTCTACATTTTCACACAATTCTTCTTTCGCTGTTTTCAGTGTGATTTCACTTAGATCCTTAATAAGGATAGTGCCTTCCTTGCCTAAAACATAAAGCTGGTTCTGGGAAAATCCATTTACACTCAGGAAGATATTCAAAACGCCGTGGATATTACCTGGAGTTAA
The DNA here is from genome assembly GCA_022566355.1 of candidate division KSB1 bacterium. NCBI lineage: Bacteria > Pseudomonadati > Candidatus Zhuqueibacterota bacterium. Next base: position 17,472 of record JADFJB010000006.1, on the reverse strand, counting down.
GAATTGAAAGCTGAACGTATCCATTTCCCCGATTTTAGGGTTAACCGATTTCGTAAAAGCTGAGCCGGAAATAATATCACCAAAAAGCACACGCAAAGCGGCAATATTATGAATGCCGCCATCAGTGATAAATCCACCGGGGTACTTGTGGTCTATTCGCCATTTTGTTTGTGCAAATTTATTCTTGATTTCATCGATAAAATGAAAAATATCCCAAATCACTCCATAGGGTTCGCCAATTTTTCCATCATCAATGTAAGATTTTACTTTGTAGAAAATGGGATGGTAGCGAAAATTTTCAGCAACCATTTTTACCTGGGTAAATTGTCTTTCAAACGACAACATTTCTTTTGCTTCGCTAAGATTTGCAGCCAATGGTTTTTCGACCATCACATGCTTCCCTGCCTGTAAAGCTTCTTTTGTGACTTTATAGTTTAAATCGATGGGAAGGATTATATCTACAGCCTCTACATCAGGACTTTGCAACAGTTCCCGATAGTCCAACACATATGGGACATTTCCTATTAATTGAGAAAACGCTTTCGCTTTTCCCTCGGTATGGTTACAAATGAGAGTTATCTCGAACTGGTCTTTCAGTTCTTTTAAGGCGGGCCAATGAAGTTCCTTTGCTGCAATGCCACAGCCAATTATACCCAGTTTAACCGGCTGCATTCATAGAGGGTTGAATTTTCCGAAGGTAACGGAAATGAACCATCTTCCGGTTTTCTTCGTCCCAAAGACGATAGGTTATGGATTTTAAACTGGACCATAAAGTAATTTGCTTTACGCTATGAAAGATTGAATTCTCCTTGTGGCATTTCTCCAGGAAATAATTAGGAATTCTTGGGCTTAAATGATGGATATGGTGAAAACCGATGTTGCCGGAGAACCATTGCAGAATTTTAGGCAATTTGTAAAAAGAGCTGCCCTCTAATGCGACAGTAACATAATCCCAGTTTTCCTTACGTTCCCAATAGACACCTTCGAATTGGTGTTGAACATAAAAAAGCCACACACCGGTTGCCGAAGAAAAGATAAAAATTGGCGCCTGAATTAGAATAAAAGCTTTGATACCAATCGTTAGGGAAATTAGAATGAAAATACCTAAAAGTGCAAAATTGGTTCTATTATTACTATTACGTTCCCGCGTACTGGATGTGCTGCGTGTAAATCGATATTTAATCAAAAATATAAAAAGAGGCCCTATGGTGAACATGACTACCGGATTTCGGTAGAACCTGTAGTAAAATTTTGTCCAACGCGGTGCCTCCTGGAATTCCTTTACGGTTAAAGTCCAAATATCGCCAAGCCCGCGTCCGTCTAAATTACCAGCGGATGCATGATGAATTGCATGTTCATGTCTCCAACGATGGTAAGGTGTAAAAATCATTACCGAACAAAATGAACCAAGTATTGAGTTGGCCTTTTTAGATTTGAAAAATGCGCCATGACCGCAATCATGAGAAATGATGAAAATACGGGTTAAAAAACCTGCAGCAGGTATGGCTAAGGCAATGGTGAGCCAGTAGGAGACTGCCAGGCTTTGGTACATTAAATACCATAGGATAAAATAGGGGAGCAGTGAATTCAAGGTTTGCCACATGCTTCGACGCCAATCCGGATTCGAATATTTAGACGTTATTTGTTTCCAACTTATCTGTGCCTCTTTTGATAAAGCTTGTAAATCCATTATTATATCTCCAAAATATTTTTATTATCATGTATAGTTTGTTCAAATTGAAAGTCTAAAGATAGGTGATTAAATTTCTAAAGTCAATGAAACAATTATCGGAAATGAAATGAATAATTTTTATGAATAATAGGGATAAATACTCACTACAATTGATGTCATTACATGGAGCGATGGCATCAACCAAGCTCATAAATTAACGATTCTGATTATCCCTTATTATTAATGGCTCCTTAGAAATAACCAGCAATGCGTTCGCAACCGGTCTTTCACCCGTAGCATCAGAGGGTCGATTTACAATTCTGTTTGCAACCACCATAGTGGTGGATCCGCCGCCATCCAGGTTAATCCCCTGGTACACGCCAATACTTCGCATAAAATCGGCCATTTCATAAAGTGTCATTCCTTTACTGTAGTTTTCCTGGCGGCCGTCCACTGTAAATAGAAATAGTTTTGAACCATCTTCAGAGAAACCAATACCGGTACGGGGGTGACGAACATCTGCAAATCTTCCCCCTTTCTCAATTGAGGTTAACCCATCACGGATGATTCGGGGTAATCCGCCAATCGCCTCCTTAATTTTTTTGTCTGATTTTGTAAGCTTAAGAATAAGCTTTAATGTGTCGCCCAAAGACATTTCCATGAGAAGCCAAACTCGAGCCCAACCATGACCTGATAGAAGTCCGCCATTAACTTTAATCTCGCCGTTGCCCTTAACGGAATCAATTTCGGAAACAATCACCCGGAAAGGTTCATTCACTGCCCATGCATCCAATAATCGAAAGCTGATCTCGGCTCCATAGCGATTGGTGCCGGTTGAGTCTCCGAAAAAGCTGTTATAAAGAACCAGTTGATTCGAGTCGCGATTTTGGTTGATCCCCTGGATCGCATAAGTATTCCCTTTTGTGAGCACAATTTTTCCGGAATAGGATGGCACTGCAATGAATGGCGTCTTGTCATAGTAAATACCAAAAAGTGAACGGTTATTCGGAGATTTTAGAATTTTACCGTTGATCACCTGTGTATTGATGGGTGTGCCGCCTTTTTGATAAAAGTCGCCGTTTACCACACCGGCAATCCAATGTTTATTGAAACTTCTGCGGGCAGACATTTGCCTGGTAGTTTCATAACCTGCTACCAAATCCCTGGCTTTTATGGTTTCGATATCCACATTGGAATTTGCCAAATCTACTTCTAAAAGGTTTATTGTCCATGGTTGATCATCAAAATAGTAAGTATGATGTTTAACACCGGGACAAACGATAGAACTACTAATCTCTTGTGCATTTGCAGTAAGACTTATGAAAACAAGAAAGAGTACAAGCAGGTTGAATTTGCGCATGATTCCCCTGGATTTATTTACCACTTCTGTAAGAACTAATTTCAAAATAAAAAATCTTTACCACTTTATAGCAGCCGACGCCCAGGTAAAACCGGAACCGAAAGCAGCCAGAATAATAAGATCGTTGTTTTGAATCAATCCCTGCTCTAGGGCCTCACTCAGGGCAATTGGAATTGAGGCGGCGGTTGTATTGCCGTATTTTTCGATGTTGCTGAACACCGTCCCTTTCGGCAGCTTGAGCCGATGCGCGACAGCTTCGGAAATGCGTTTATTGGCCTGGTGGGGAATTACCAGCTTGATGTCCTCAGGCTGAATATTGTTCGCGATTAATGCCTCGTTGATTACCTCGTTAAAACGGACTACGGCATTTTTGAATACTTCCCTGCCATTCATGTAAGGAAAATATTCACCGGATGTATAGGTCTCTTCCGAAATAAATCGTGCCGTTGCCGTACCCGGCCTTTTTAAACACAAGTGCTCTGCTTGCGAGCCATCAGAATGAAGATGAGTGGAAAGTACACCGCGATCTTCATCTGTTGCTTCCATGATAACAGCGCCGGCGCCGTCGCCAAAAAGTACCGAAAGATCCCTCCCTCTAGTGCTGAGATCCATTCCTTTTGAATGTATTTCTGCGCCAACCACCAGGATACGATTATACATTCCAGTGCGAATAAACTGGTCGGCTATTGAGAGGCTATAGATAAAACCGGAACACTGGTTTCTAACATCCAGTGCACCGATGTGTTTCAAACCCAATTTATTTTGAAGCATAACCCCGGCGCCCGGGAAGAAAAAATCAGACATTAAACAACCAAGAATGATAAAATCGATTTCTTCGGCGTTTATGTTTGCATTGTCCAGCGCAGCTATTGAAGCCTGGTAGGCAAGATCGGAAGTCGTGGTTTCCGCATCGACCCAATGTCTTTCCTCGATGCCCGAACGCTCTCGTATCCATTCGTCACTTGTGTCCATATATTGTTCTAATTCCTGGTTGGTAACAACCCTGGGCGGTAAATATCTGCCAACCCCAATGATGCGAGAACGTCTCATAACAACTCCCAATTTTGATTATATAACAACAATATCTATTAACCTGCACTATTCATGAATTTTTGCCACAAAAACTCTAAGTCACTAAGAATATTAAAGTTATAAAGAAAATTACTATGAACCAATTTTATGTCAATATAAAAAATCAATCTTTCTTAACCTTTATTTTTTAAAGCTTTGTGTCTTTGAGTCTTGATGGCTATGAATTATCCAGGTTAATGTATGATTTTAAGATTTTTGATGCAAGTGGATAAGAATGAAACCATTTTCAACTTTACAACGTAGCCAAACATATTAATGCTAATCAACTTGTAAAATTTCCAGGAGTAAAATATGAAAAAGTTCATCTATTTGACTGTGTTAATTCTCGTTTGTTCAAGCGTTTCTTTTGCACAGCGGGAAACCAGGGATCTGGAATTATCCGCAAACGGCATTAAAGAATTAGAAATTGAAGCCGGAGCGGGATTTCTTAAGATTAGGGGAGTCGAGGGTTTAAAGAAGATAGAAGTTGAAGCTGAGATTGTCGTCAAGGGTATTCGCAAAAAAGATATTGATGAATTTCTAGAGGATAATTTAGAACTCTCATTAGAACGTGAAGGCAAACGAGTCGTCCTGATCAGTACCTTTCATCATTCACGTAGATCCCGTTCTTTTTTCGGCAGGCGAAAATCAGCGCTGGTTAATCTAATTGTTAGAATACCATACGAAATGAACCTGGTCATAGAGGATGGTTCCGGCTACACCGAGATCGAAAATCTAAAAGGGAATATTAATATTCATGACGGATCCGGTTCATTGACCATTGAAAAAATCATAGGTGATGTGGATGTAAATGATGGTTCGGGAAGGTTAGAGATTAGAGACATTGAAGGTGACGTTGAAATTGACGACAATTCAGGCAGCATTTTGGTTAGGGATATACTGGGAAGTGTCTACGTGGAAGACGGATCGGGTTCAATTACTATCAATGGGGTTGAACGCAATGTGGTTATCGGTGATGACGGTTCCGGCGGAGTTAGTATCAGGAACGTTAAAGGTAAAGTAGAACGGCATGATAAACGGCGAAGCAGGCGGCATCACAGATAGCACCTGAATTCAAAGTGTGAAATAAATTAAATTAAAGATCAAATCTTAGATAGGTAAACAGAAGTGAGATGTCGGAGTTCTGTTAAAGGTTCCATTCATCTTTATATTTTTGATAAAATTCGGAATCTCTTGGAATGGCTCCGGGAATCTCACAAATATCTACGGCGAAATCAGTTGCTCTTTTCAGGATTGTAGAAAAATCCCACTTTTTTAAAATACCAAAAGCCAGGATGGCCGCAAAAGCATCTCCGGCGCCAACAGTATCGATACTATTTTTCTGGTATGCAGCTGACAGTTTTAAATCCAGTTTTTCATCTTCAGTATAAAGAACATTGCCTTTTTCACCCTTCGTGATGCATAAGACTGATAGTTCAAATTTTTGTAAAATAGAGTTAGCTGCCTCAACTTCAGAATGTGAAAGATTCAATAATTCTTTCAGAAATTTGAATTCATTATTATTGAGTTTTACTATGTCGCTCTGCTGTAGTGATTCACGAAGGATTGTCTCGGTATAAAAATTTTGCCTAAGATTGATATCATAAAAGACTTTTGTCGTTGGTAAACGATTATTTAAAATATTTTGAATCGTCTTTTGGGAAACCGGACATCTTAACGCCAGGGTTCCAAAATAGAACAGGTCAACATTGTCGAGAAGTTTTTGAACGCCATCATCATATTCAATAAAATCGTATGCCACATTGGGAGTAATTGTAAACGTCGGGACTGCTTTTGCATCCAGCTCAACCATCACATTGCCGGTAGGATGGTCTTTATCTATTTGAATGAAACCAATCGGATAATCGCATTCTTTCAGGATCCTGAGAATTTCTTTGCCATTCTCATCGTCTCCTATTCTGCTGACAAATGCAACTTCATTCCTCAATTGATGCATGTGATATGAAAAATTAAAAGGGGCGCCGCCAAGATGCCTGGTATCCGGATAGATATCAAAGAGAATTTCACCGATACATAAAATTTTGTAACACATAGACCTTGAATAATTGTTTTGAATATAATACGTAAATTAATGCACTATTTTATGAAAACTAACAATTATTCTTTCACATTCAATTTGATTTTTATGAGCAAATGGGAACCGGAACATACAATGGTATACAGGTTTAACAGACTGAAGAGAAAACAATTTTAAAATTGAACTCAAGGTCAAAACTATGACCCCCAACAGATCAGAAATGTTAAAGCCGGTTAACGCTTTGTTCTTGAAAAAACTCACCTTAAGCGAAAGGTCATTTTTCTTATAATAAAATATATGCCTTTTCCAGGCGATCAAGTTTGGGAAATTCTTTATCAAGGTGGGCATTGCCGAATTCCAAGATCTTGCCTTGTTTTCCCCCACGCATACCCCCGCCGGCGCTTTCATCATAACCTGAATATAGGCTATCCACAACAGCCATCCCTTCAATTACACGACCAATCGGGGCGAATCCTTGCTCATCCAATCTTGAATTATCGCCATAGTTGATATACAGTTGGGTAGTCCTTGTGTCCGGGCCGGTCATGGCATAGGCAATAGTTCCTCTAATATTACTCTGTTTAACAGAATCATCCGGCATGGTTCGCTTTTCCCAGGCTTTGGTTATTTCCGGATTGCCCGGCAGGCCAAATTGCGCGATGAAACCCACCCTCACCCGGTAAAACCGGGAATCGTCAAAAAAACCGGATCGCACAAGATTATAAAACCGGTCTACTCCAATGGGCGCCCAATTTCGATGAGCTTCAATGACAAAATCCCCTTTTGTAGTTTCAACTTTTACTTTGAAAAGTTCTGGCGCAGTTTCTTGCCAGAATTCATGGTCGGGATTCAGCAAGACAGCCTTGTGTTTGTTAGCTAACTCTTGTTCACTTAGATCTTCCTTTTGCGGTTCACAACTCCAAAATAGGATAAATAAAGAAAGAAGAAAAAGCGGAAAACCGTATTTGGAAAAATGGTAATGCATTTGTATTAATGAAATTTATGTTGCTTTTCTTCGAGTTCAGATAAAAAATGAAAGGCTAGTTATCCATATTTATTATCATTTATTTAGATAGTTTATTTAATGCTAATTTTCTTAAAAGTAATATCTAATTTCATTTTAGTCAAGCACGAATATTTTTATAAGTGGTTAAAGATCCGCGATAAAAGCCAGGGTGTCCGAGAACCGGTTTTTCACCTCTGCATGTTCATAAGCGAGTACTTAACTAATGCAAATAGACCCCCGATAAAAGCATTCTGGGGTGACATTTTGGTAGTTATCTAACTGCCTGAAAGCATGCGGGAATGACAGCTTGGGTGTTTTTGTTCAGTCACTAACTAAACTTATTCTCAACCTTAACCTTGATTTTATCCTTAGCATCAACCTTAACCTTGTCTTGTAAACCACAATGTTGTGAAGTATATTACAAACTTGGAATTCATGAATCAGCTTTTAAGCTTAAAGTTTCCTAATGTCATCCCGTCGCAACTGGATCTATTTCCATAAAAAGGGAATAGTAAAATTGGTTGTATAAATTAGTTGTAAAATAGATCCTTCCGGGATGACAGTGATAAGGTTTGCTATTACAGTGTAAAACTTTGTTTTTTGAACAAACTTTTTAATAGCTGTTTTTCTTTTTTTGACAGGATTAACAAGATATACTGGATTTTTATCCTGATAATCCTGTTTATCCTGTCTAAAAATGAACATCTGATTTGTTAAAGTATATTTTTTGTTTACAGCCTTGAGCTGCGCTATGATATAGATCAGGCCTAATTGTTATTTTGAAAAGTCATTCATGAGGAGAAAGTTAAATGAAATGTTTGGTGACAGGCGGCACCGGTTTTATCGGATCGAATTTAGTCCTTCATCTTATACAGGCAGGTTGGGAGGTTGCGATTACCGGCCATGATGCCGAACAGCAGTTGCCGGGGTTTTCCGGTAAGTATTTACAGCCCAGTTTAATTGGTATTGATTGGAATGAAATCGGTGCACTTGATGTATTGTTCCACCAGGCAGCCATCAACGATACGAGGTTAATGGATCGAAAAGAAATGCTGCGCGCCAATCTTGAATCCTCCGAAAAGCTGTTTTCATATGCCGTGGAAAAAGGGTGTAAACGTATCGTTTATGCTTCGACCACAGCAATTTATGGTCGATTGCCGGCGCCTTACAAAGAAGAAGGGCCGTTCGATCTAAACACACCGTATGCGGAGTCCAAAAAGATGTTGGATGATTTTGCTATGGTATTTGCGGATCAGCACCCCGGTGTAACCATTGTCGGACTTCGATATTGCAATGTGTATGGACCGCGGGAGAATCATAAAGGTAAACGTGCAACTATGATTTATCACCTTGCACAACAGATGCGGAATGGCAATCCCAAGCTCTTCAAGTACGGAGAACAAAAACGCGATTACATTTATATCCAGGATGTGGTTCGGGCAAATATGCTTGCGGCAAAAGCTCGTGAAAGTTGTGTTGTGAATTGCGGCTATGGCGAGGCTGTTATGTTCAATAAGCTGATTGATATGCTAAATGAGATATTGGGGACCAACAGAATAGCCGAATATTTTGACAATCCATACAAGGACACCTACCAGGATTATACGGAGTGTGATATGACCCTCGCAAAGGAAAAGCTAAGCTTTATACCCAAAATTGATATCCGATCCGGAATTAAAGATTATTTTGAAAGTGGGTTCCTGGTTTAACAGTGAATTCCAGGGGACATCATGTGTTTATTTTTTCGTGAATTCGACAAGTTTTTAATCCGGAGTATACTGTATTAGTATTAGTTTCAAAGTTTATCCTCTTTAACCTTTCTATTAATGTTTAACTAACTATGTGATCATGCCGATTAGAGATTTAGGCGTGTATTCAAGCATTTACAGTAGAGTTTTAATAGAGTTTAAACAAATTAATTATTAGCGGCAGAAAGACAATTGCCAAATAATATAGATCATAAAATTTTATTCATGCACCTTTGTGCATCTAGAATCAGAGAGGAGTTTATGAAAAAACTTCTTGATAACTTAGCCAAATGTTCAAGATTGTACCATTCTTTTAACAGCCATCTTCCCTATTGCTTAATATTTATATATTGTTTGACTTTTGTCTTAACATTTTTGATAAGTACTAATGCTAATGCTAATGCTAATGCTAGTGCTAGTGTTGATGTAGGGTCTCTGAAAATTAATCGACCAAATAATTCATCATTGACAAAAGAAGAATCTCCAGCTCCGGCTCAGAGTGAGATTCTGCTTTTTACTTTTGTGCAAGTATCAGATACACATATAAGTGATAACTGGCATGGACCAGAAAATAAATACAACAATGCTCTGAATGATTTTGTAAACACGATTAACAGTCAAACCAATCACCCCAAACCTGGATTTGTTATATTTACCGGAGATAATATTGAAGGAGCTTTAAGGACAATTACCGAGGGGTGCGGTAATGATAAAAAAGTAGCAGGAACGACAGCGGAAGCATTTCAGGATTTCAAGAGTATTGCTGATGGTTTACAAGCTCCTTATTATCTTTTAACACACAACCATGATACGATGTCTCACAGGGAACATTGGTATGATGAAAACTCCTCAAGGAGCAGTAAGTGTGAATGGGGCAAAATAGAGCATGACAATGGAGCGGGCTATATTGAAGTTTTCGGTAGCGAACCCTACAACGGAACGACTGGTGATAAGTTTAACTATTACTGGACTCAAGGCAGTTTTCTCTTTGTTGTCCAAGGTGTAAAACATGGTGGAAACCCAGATAATAACTGGTTGAACGATGTACTTAAAACGAACAAAGACAAGAAAGTATTTTATTTTACTCATGCCAATGCCATTTATTCCCGGGACGATAAAGGCCCTAATTCTAACCTTGGATGTGAATGTTCTAGTTGTTCAACTTTTTATTTGAAGAAAAATGGAACATTAATAAATACTCTCAAAACTCATGGCAATGTTTTAATTTCCTTTGCAGGCCACGATCATATGACCTCTGCGGGTCAACATAAGAATGGTGAACGCTTCTTGTCTTCATCTGATCACTTAACATTTGATAGCCCTGATGATATGATCTATACCACTGTGGCAGCAAATTTTGAAGGAGGAGTTTACAAATATGTCGAAGTTTATTCTGACAGAGTCAAGGTGCGCACTGAAAGCATCGGCGGAAAGTACCCCGCTCCAAACTGGCGATCTTTATGTGATAGCATGCATTCATCAAAAAATGTTGCGAGTGGACTTCCCCAGGAACAAAATTTTACATTGAGTTTCGAGCCGGTAGATATAACCAATGCTGTACCAACCGCAACAGTTACAGTTGACAACCCATCACCTGTTAAGACCGGAAACATCCAGGTAACTTTAACAACTTCGAAACTTGTTACAACATTGCCCTCTCTCTTGGTTTTTAATGAAAGCGACAGTTCAACCACAACTGTGAATCTTAACGGATCCGTACCTGGAACGGTGTTTACCGGGATTCTCGTAATTGACCAAAGTGTCGCTGATGGCCAGGGTTATTTCTCATTACCATCTAATGCACTAGTAGACGAGAACGGAAAGGTTGGCAATCAAATAACTTCAGGAGCTTCTGTGAAGATCGCCGTACCGCCCAAAGGTCCCATGAATGTTCGAGTAAAAGTTAATAACCAATGAAACACATGAGAAAAACCTGCCAAGGATGAATATTTTACCCCCCCCCCTACTTTTTTAAATTTGATATTTGCAGATACTACTTCCTACCTGAGATTAATTGAAAATCCCACAATAAATTAATACTCTCAATTTCTTACAAATCTAAAATGATCAACATTAATGGTGAGTTGATTTCTTAGGAGCTACGCTCAGTCCCATTTGAGCCCGTAAGTCTTTGTAATTATTCATAGCCACCCGGTGCCTCCTGTACTGGGCAATTCAACATTTGGGAGTTCAACCATGATAACCAGACGTACCATGACCGCCTTAGTTGGCGCTTTCTTGACCTTCGTGGGGAAGTGTCTCCGCCCAGCAATTGCCGTCCAAATTTGTTACTAGAAACGCAGCCTCCGGCAGGAGTTTTAAACTACCGGTAGGGATAGCGTTTGCTCCGAGCTACCCTGTACATCGGCAATGTGGGTTGGGGCCAGTATGAGGAAATCAGCCTTTCCACTTTCCAAGGCCGGTGGAGGAGAAAACTTCGGCTAGCCTTGACACGAGGGCCCAAGAGACGTGTCCGGATACCAAAAGAAGAACCCACCGCCTGAGGCGCATTTACATCTAGCGTATGGTCTGGAGAAAAATGGACAAATCCAAGATGCGGAAAGAGAATTACTCGCTGCCATTCGTCTCCGTCCTAACTATCTGAAAGGCTACAGGTGGCTCACCGAGTTCCACAAAAGGCAGGGAAAGTACCAAGATGCACACGCGAGCTATCAGAAACTTCTCGAATTAGATGCGTCACAGGCCAAGGATCCTGATCTTTTGTTCAATTTGGCGTTCTCACATCAAAAGCTTGGCGACAGGACGGAGGCCGATCCGCTACTACAAGGAACTCCTCCAGGTCGCCCCAACACACGTCCAGGGAAACTTTAACCTGGCCTACGCTTACAGAGACGGAGCGTCCAAGCACGATTGGTCTCGTGCAACAGTGCTTTACAAAAAAGTGCTTGAACTCGACTCAGACTACACGGAAGCGATATTCCATCTGGCCACCCTATATTGGAAGCTGGGAAACGAAACTGAAGCACGACGCCACGACCAGCTCTACCTGCAGTAAGGGACGCACGAGGAACTGAAAAGCAAGTCACGGACCCGGCTTTCGCAAAAATGATCCTTCAGAAAATTTTCCAAGAACCTCTGATGCTATCGATTGCCAAAACGCGGCTTAGCTCGATTACTGCCGGCTTCTGGCTGTTCTCCCTTTTTCTTCCCATTGCAGCGCGCGGACAGGCACAAATCTGCCCAGGCGCCTATCGCGACTCAGCCTTCGTCCAGGAACATTTCTCCAACGACAGCCTGCACGCACGACTCGACCGTGACTTCAACGAGCTTCTTGCCAAGCTCCAAGAAGTGGTGAGTCCTTTCGAGGCCTATCTGGAGAGTAAGAAGTTAGAATCCTTTCAATGGTCGAAATACCCCTGGCGTCTGAGCGAAAAACAGATCGAGGAATTCAAGAGAAGCGGCAAGGTTAAGCTGCGGGAGTTCGGTTGGCCTAAGCTGGAAGACGCCCTGGTCCGCCGCCGGCGCTGGCTGGACATTCTCAAGCCTCAAGTTGCAGAGTTTGTGAAGGTGCACGCACCGGACACCACGCAAGCCGGGAATGCCGAGCTGCAAAGGCATAACAAAGAGAAGCAGCGCCTCGCGGACGCTATTAATAACGAACTTTTCTACATCGAGCGCACGCTTAAGTGGGACGACTACTGTCGCAAAGGTCCCTGGCTGCTGGAGATCCGCTTGGAGCTGCACGGGCCAGGTGAAACGGTGGTGACGGAGAGCACGCTGTTTCACTACGAGATCGAGCTCCCCGATCTGAGTGAAGGTAAGATCGCGCAGATTGTGGAGAACTACAGATAGGCTAGGGTTGTCCCAAAAAGGTTTGATTTGTCATTAGTTTTTGTAATATTATTTGTGCACACAGAGACACATGCTATCTAGGAGCAAAGCGATTATCGATAGATAATTAGGATCTCTTGAGCTCCTTGGAGTTGATCAACGCCTTTCAGGAGAAATACGATGAAAAAACCATACATAGAAAAACGGAAAGAAGGTTATTGGATTGTAGGAAGTAGAGTTTCTCTTGATTCTGTGGTTTATGCTTTCCTGGAGGGGCAATCCGCTGAAAGTATTGCTCAGGCTTTTCCTGTGCTCTCCCTTGAGCAGGTTTACGGCGCCATTGCCTATTACCTGGCCAACAAAAAGAACATTGACGCATACCTCAAAAATCAACGGGCTGATTATGAAGCTAAACTTAAAACTGCTCAGCAAGCAGATCCCGGTTTTTACCTCAAACTGGCTGATGCCAGACGAAAACGAAAAGCAGAACTGATTTGAAAACTAAATTTCAGGCCGATGCTGACTTCAGTCACATTATTCTAAATGGTGTTATTCGCCGTGAACCTGCCATCGACTTTCAAACGGCAACGGCAGCCGGGCTTGAGGGAAAACTCGATTTAGATGTTCTTAAAATTGCTGCAGACGAAGAGCGCATCCTGGTCACAGCATGATAAAAAGAGCATACCCAGGCAATTTCGCGCAATTTATTTCCTCACAAGAAAGCCCAGGTGTCCTAATTGTTCCACAGCATCTCAGTGTTCATACAGCTATTGAGAACTAATCCTGCTTTGGATTGCAACAGAAGCAGAAGAATGGATAAACCGTGTCCTATATATTCCAATCTAAACCTACCACGACATCTACGACCCGGTGAAACGGGCTCTACGTGACCTACCTGGAAAACATCAGCAAGCACCAAAAGCCGGACCAGGAGATCCGAGTTGCCGGACCTGAGTGAGGGGGAGATTGCGCAGATTGTGGAGAATTATCGCTAAGGCGGGGTTATCCAAAAAAAAGTGATCGTCGGGTTGTGAGGAAACGGTGCATTACTTTCGATAAACATCTTTTCTGTGTCGAATGTAGAAAATCTTTACGGTCCTTTTCGCTTTGTTTACCTCATATATTACACGATAATCACCGACGCGCTAACGGTATGCTGACTCCTATTCCTTTAGTTTCTTGTGCTGTGTCTGAAAAGGATCTTCCGCAAGCGACCGAATCACATCCAGAATGCGCCTAATTTGTTGTTCGTCAATCTTTCTAATATCACGGTCGGCTAATTTCAGCAGATGGACCTTATATGATTCCATCCGCCTTCAAACGCTTCTCGAATTCGTCCAGGCTCTCGGCCATGACAGCCAAGTAAATAGGGCAAACTAGACAATAACCGGATGCGCGGGATTTGGATACCAGCAGCAAAAGCGATCAACACCCAAATTGAATTTGACTTTCTCATACTAATTCTCCTTACAGAGTAAGTATCTCTATTACTTCCTTCCAGGAGATGCCTCTATTGCCCAGCGTTGAGCCTGGCCTCCAGCGCCTCTATCTTCTTCTGTTGTTCCTGAACCACCTTTGTGAGCACTGCTACGATATCCATCGGACTGAGCCCTTTTCGATCCTTGCTCGCCAGCAACTCGGGTACGTCCTCGGCGATGAATCCCACATACTCTTCCTCTTTATCGACTTTATAGTTGAATCTCGTCGGCTGTAGCTCACGCAGAGCGGTCATGGCCTCTTCGATGGTCAGGTCCCGTATGTTTTCCTTGTATTCCCGCGAAGAAGCATTGGTCCAGACGCCGCCGGTTGTCACATGGGCGCCGCTGCCCATCTCCAACGGGAAATTCGGGTTCGGCGTCCCGATGCCGACGTTGCCCACACCATCGATATGCATGGCATCCTGATTGGATACTCCCGCCCGGTGCGTGTGGAAGGTCAGGGAGTTCTCCCCGGCACCACCAAAGATGATCCTGTTGGTTGAAGCGGGGGTGGTCGAACCTACCCACCTGCCAATGTGAAAGTTGGCGGTCTCGTTCTGATTTGGAAATGCTATGTTTCCTTCTACTTGCAACTTATCCTGGGGACTAATCGTGCCGATGCCGACGTTGCCAAAGGTATCAATAGAAAGGGAAAAAGATGTTGATCCGTTTGTAGAAAATCCTAAACCAGCACCAATATTTGACCTTAAACCAGTAAAAGTAAGGGATGTAGATTGATTTCCATTATTAGAGATTGCTTTGACAACCTCTGTAGAGCCATTGTCATCTGGACTTACCACAACAAGTTTACTTCCCGGAGTCGGCGTGCCGATGCCGACGTTGCCAAAGGTATCAATATTGAGCCTATCCTGCCCGTTCACAAGAATAAACATATTTCTGCCGGGAGCCATACCGATAGCCGCACTGTTAGGAATATTGAAGGCTGTTGCGTTCCTGGTAAAAATTATCTCAGCAGGATCACCACTGGTAGTGCCACTATTCGATATCAAAATGCCTCCGGGGCCACTTGATTTCTGCACATGTAGAAGACCTCGTGGATCTGGCGATGTCGTGCCGATGCCGACTCGGTTGTTCGAGGCATCGAAAAAGATATTAGAACCAGCCGCAACGCCGCCGTTGTTATAGAGGACTTCTCCATCGCTTCCGCCAATGGGACCGGTAGGCCCTGTAGGCCCAGTATCGCCCGTATCACCAGTGGGTCCGGTCGGTCCAGTAGGGCCCCGTGGCACCCGTATCACCTGTGAGCCCAGTTGGCCCAGTAGGTCCTATAGACCCAGTATCTCCTGCATCTCCTGTAGGTCCGGTCGGTCCAGTGGGCCCCGTGGCGCCGGTATCACCTGCGTCTCCGGTGGGTCCTGTGGCTCCGTCAGCACCTGCGTCTCCGGTGTGGGACCGGTAGGACCTGTGGCTCCGTCAGCACCTGCGTCACCTGTATCGCCCTTCGCGCCAGTTGGGCCAGTGGCACCTTGCGCACCCGCATCACCTGTATCGCCCTTCGCGCCAGTAGGACCGGTGGGTCCTTGTAATGCGAGAGTAAAAACATCTTCCGATTCGAGCACATTATTTGGACCAAGTACTATAACTTCTGTACTGGGACTTACAGAAGCAGCCGCATCAACAGTACGGATTCTCACCTTACCAGCGACATCCAGGTTCTCTGTTGGTATGTCTGTCCCGATGCCAACGTTACCCGCTACATCGATGCGCACTACCTCTACGCTGTCTGTCCTGATAACAAGAGGCTGACCGTCAGTGGTGCCCAGGAAATGAATGTTCGGGTCAGTGAGCGCGTTACCTCCTGTCTTCCAATCCTTTTTAAGTTTAGGGGGTTTGGCTTTTTTCAATAAACTTTCCGATTCCGAATCGATATTACCTTCACCTTTCCCATCGATATTCACTGATATGACAAGGGATTTCCCTTCCTGGGTAATGGTCACATTCTCCCCTGGAACCAGTTTTATATCATCGGTTATCGAGTTGATGCTTCGGACCACCTGACCGCTGGCAATCTTATTGCTGGTTATGGCGCTATCCGACACCGAACGTGCATGTAAGCTGTAGGCCGATGCGGTGAGTTGCATGCGCTCGCTTGCTTCTGAACCGTCGCCTACGGTTACCGCGAGCCAATACGGCTTGTCAAAGGGAATATCCAGAGGGGTCGCACTGCCAAGAGCAACATTGAATAGGCCATTCTTTACTTCAATGGTCTGGGTCTCGGACCAAATTCGCTGATCGCCTTTGGCAGCGGTATAGAGATTGAAGGTAATCGTGTACATGCCGTCAGCCACCACCCGACCTTCCGGATTGGTCAGGACACCCTGGTAACTCATGGTTTGTGGAATCTGCCCCAGGACAAGTCCCGGCAAAATCAATAGCAGCATGAATGCAAGAATACGGAAACAATTTTTTGTTCTCATGATAATAACCTCCAATTAAAAAAACAATTTATTAGTTAGTACCGAAGCGATGGTATCGCTATTGAAGTCCTCACTCAACGAAGCAAACTCATCTTCTTTACGTGAATAAATTCCCCAGCCTGAAATCGATAAATATACACACCACTCGAAACAGTCATGCCATTGTTATCCTTGCCATCCCAGCGAATGCTGTGAAATCCAGGCGTGTAATCAGCTTGTATGAGTGCACGCACAAGCTGGCCGCGAATGTTGAATATCTTTAATACAACATCGGATTCTTCCGGAATCCGGAATGGAATTTCTGTTTCCGGGTTGAAGGGGTTTGGATAGTTTTGGTCAAGACCGAATTCAGTTGGTAAACTGGTATTTGTTTCATCAGCAACATCTGTTGCCACTGTTTGATCGGTAAGATACCAGAAGCCGACCCGGTTTACATGGGTTGAATTCTCAGTAACTCCGACGAATGTTTGTCCAACCGTTCCCAGCATGGCATATTCGCCGTTGATAACAACCACACCGCCATTGCTCATTACACTTTTGGATACGGTGATTTGGGCGATGCTATGCTGGCTGCAAATTAAAAATAATGCGGTGTTGAACAAAATTGAGAATGGGTTCTTCATGTTATGCTCCTAAAATTCTCGTTATAGCTTCTTTAAAAAAGGCTTTAAATAGGTTTTGTGTTCTTACGATTATTTATCTTGAGAATTTTTCTTTAGCATTAAACTGATTTCCACTGGACTATTTTGATTTTCTGAGAACGATGTTAGTTTTTGCAAATAGGCTTCCAACTGCGCCATCTTCATTTTCAGGTTATCCACTTCGGCCAACCTGATCTGGACATTTTGCAAGGTTTGTTTTGTTTGTTT
>JADFJB010000005.1 GCA_022566355.1 candidate division KSB1 bacterium | reverse complement strand
ATTTTACAACTAATTTATACTTACGATTTTACTATTTCCTTTTTATGGAAATAGATCCCGTTGCGACGGGATGACAATTAGGAAATTTTAAGCTTAAAACTATAATTCATGAATTATCCAGGTTAATTACAAGTTAAAAGAATTCCAACTATTACATTCAGGACAATGCCATAAAGGATTGGAAGATTCATAACTACAAATGGAGCAAAAATATTTTTTTTGTGCTTTATTATTATGATCAGCTAATTCTAGCGCCGTTTTCAAGGCTAAATCCGAATTATCATTCTTAGAGTACAATTTTATTAACTTCAGTTTTGCTAATTGAGAATTAGGCTCAATATCTAACACCCCTTCGCATTGGCGAATTGCCCCGTTTAAATCTCCTTTCCGTTCTTTTAAATCGCTTAGCATTGTTGAGACATCAATGTTATTCGGAACTTTTTCATTTAAATCAATCAATATGTTTTCTATTTCACTGTAATTCCCTTTCGCGAACAACACTTCTTGTAATCGGTATAATACAAGGTGAGATTGAGCTGGTACGTGTTTAACAAAATCTACCCAAATTTTAATAGCATCAGAATAGCGTTCTTCTCTCACATAGGAGTCACCCAAAAATATATACCCAGAAGAGCAATTCGGATCTAATTTAATCGCTTCTCGTAATTGTATTCTACCGTCTTTCTCCTTTAGGTTTTTAAAAATAGACGACGCCATTTCGACTTTATATAATGCTAATTTTGAGTTTACTTTGGGTATTTTTTCCCATCTATCCAGATGTTTAAGGGTTTTAAATGCATTTCCCCAATCTTGTTTAGATTCGTAAATGAGCAATTCTTGTTTTTTAGCCCATATATTTCTAGATTCTATTCTAAATATTTGGTGAACGGTTTCTAAAGCCTTATCAAAATACATTGCCTTAACTAAATCCTTAACAAGACTCCGATAAATCTGCTTTTTTGTATCCTGACTAAGATTACGTCTTACTAACAATTCCCGATGAATTTTTATAGCTTTCTCTATTTTATCCTGCTTGCGAAAAATATCTCCCAATCTAATGTATGCATCAATATTTTCGGTATTTTGGTTTACGGATCGGTAAAATAATTTGACTGCATCATCAATATCTCCTTCAATATAAGCATTTAATGCTTTTATATAATCAGAAGAATCATTTTGGGTGTTAGTTTTACTTCTTCGAAGACTGAGGATAGTTACAATTATTACAAGAAAAATGATACTTACAACAGTGATAATCAAAAAATTATTCTGTGAAAAATATTCCATGGCAAGTCCTATTCGTCCGTAGCTTCTTCTGGCATATCAGTTTCGAAGGCTTCTTCAACAGAAAGATTGCGCAACCTGTTTAACTCATCTGTTAACAACTCATTTTGTTTGTTAAGCTTTCTACATTCGACTTTTAATTGCAATATTTTGAAAATGGAAACAAATAACCAAGTGAGTATTCCTAATGAAAATCCAAAATAAACAATTAAATACAGGGGCATTTCCGGTGAAGTCCAGTTCCATACATTAACGTGGGCCACTTGATGTTGATTTTGAAATGCAAAACCAAGTATAAGGATGATGAGCAACGCCCCTAAAATCCATTTTACTATCCACATGCTAATTTCTCCTCAAATTGAAATAAGTTATATAATTTGGAACAAATTGATTTGGTAATTTTGAGGTAACATCGGGGATCAAATTAATCTTTTAATCTCTCAAAAATTAGTAATTAAAATAACATTATTCAATTAAAAATCAATTCTTTTTGGATAGTAGATATGATAAAGCCGAACTTGCAAAATCAAAAGGTAATTTGAATAAATATTCTGGATTGAAATTATATTAAACCCAAAATAAAAAAGCCGCCTTAACAGAATCAAAGCGGCCCTTAATATTACAACAATTCAATAGATGCTATTCTTTTGAATCTTCTTCCGACCCCGTAGTTTCGGAGTTGGTTTTTTCTTCTGCTTCTTCTTTCTTTAATTTTGCTTTGGTTTTCTTTGGAGTCCCTGTTTCTGTTTCTTTTTCCTTTGTTTTTTGTTGTGCAGTTTTCGGCTTACTGTCTTGCTTGATATCGTCTTTTACAACGACATCCTCTTTTACCTCGATGTCGGCTTTAACTTCGGTATCATCTTTAACTTCTGGCGCTGCTTCCACTTGAGCTTCAGTTGTCTTTTCTGCAGCTTCTTGCTCTGTTTTCAGATTTAATTCTTCTAGACTTTTTTCCGATAGAACAATCCGTTTATTATTCTTATCAAACTCAATAACCGTAAGCTCTAATTCATCATCGATCTTATAGGCATCTGCGGTTCGTCGACGTCCCGATGAATCAATTCGTGTCAAATGTGAGATTGGCACAAAGCCTTCAACCTGATCAGGGATTTCGGTAACCAAACCTTTTTCGATGCACCTGGTGACAACCCCTTTCACTTGAATTCCCACTTTGTACTGAGTTTCAAGAATATCCCAGGGATTATCAAACAATTGCTTATACCCTAAAGAAATTCTTCTGTTCTCTCTTTCAATTGCAAGAACTTCAACTTCAATATTATCATTTTTCTTAATGACTTCGCTTGGGTGCCTGATTTTACGTGTCCAGGATAAATCAGAGATGTGAACCAACCCATCCACTCCGTCTTCAAGCTCGACAAAAGCACCAAAGTTAGTCAAATTTCTCACTACTCCATTATGACGTGTACCGAGGGGATATTTTTCTTCAATTTTGTCCCATGGATCCGGTTCAAGTTGTTTCAATCCTAAAGATATTTTCTGACCTTCTTTATCCACACTTAAAACAATAGTTTCAACTTCATCTCCCATTGAGACGACTTGGGAAGGATGTTTAATATGTTGTATCCATGACATTTCAGAAATATGGATAAGCCCTTCAATTCCTTTTTCAAGCTCAATAAACGCACCATAATCTGCAATATTAACAACTTTACCTGATATTTTCGTTCCAACTGTAAATTTATCTTCAATATTGTCCCATGGGTGAGGGGTTAATTGTTTGAGGCCCAGAGAAATTCTTGATTTATCTTCGTCGAAATCAAGAATAACTATTTCAATTTTCTCATCTAGCGATACAACTTCCGAAGGATGTCCGATTCTTCCCCAAGAAAGATCATTAATATGCAGAAGACCATCTACACCACCCAGGTCAATAAACACGCCAAAATTTGTTATATTCTTGACAGTTCCTTCTAACTTTTGACCCTTATCCAGATTCATAAGGATTTTTTCTCTAAGACCTTTCATATCCTCTTCTATCAGGACACGCCGAGAAACAACGATGTTCCTGCGAAGATGATTTACATTGACAATTTTGAATTCGAATTCTTGATTGACCAATGCATCAAAGTCACGCACAGGTTTAATATCTATTTGAGATCCTGGTAGAAAAGCTTCAACACCAATTAAATCGACAACCATACCGCCTTTAATTCTTCGGCTCACCTTACCTTTGATCACTTCATCTTTTTCATGAACTTCAATCACCTTATCCCAGGCTCTAACAAAATCGGCTTTTTTGCTGGAAAGAACTAACTGACCGTCTTTGTCTTCAATGTTGTCAATATAAACCTCAATTTCATCGCCTATATTGAGATCTTTGCTATTGCTAAACTCGTCAATGGGGACCAGGCCTTCAGATTTAAAACCAATATCCACAGATACATCTTTGGAATCAATTGAAATAATTCTACCTGAAACAATTTCTCCGTCAGAGAATTTATTTATTGTACTTTCATAAATCTGTTCGAATTTTTGATATTCATCTTGACTATATTCTTGTTCTTCAACTAAATCTTCTAATTTAACAGTTTCTACTTCACTGTTATTTTCAGTGCTCTCTTTACTCTCAGATTTTGTTTCTGCCATTATATCAATTTTTGTTTCTACCTCTTCAGGTTGGGCCGTTTCCTCAGCCAAACTTTCGGCTTCAGTTTCATTAGAATGTGTAGTTTCAGGTGTTTCAGTTTCCCCTTTTATTTGAACTTCTTTGGTAGTTATCTCCTCAGTATTTTGATCTTTTTCCTCTTTTGTCATATAACTTGAATCCTTATTTATTAATGGTTTAGGGTTAATAAATCTAGTTAATTATTGAATTTTTTAATTCTTTTACTGAATTCATCACATCGTTTGATATCATTGTATAAATTTCTTTAACCGGTAAATCCAAATCTTGATACTTTGAAATTGAGATCATTTGTCCGAATTTCACTGTTACTGCTGGCGATCTAAAAATCGCATTTTTCAAATTTAAACTACCATGAACATAAGTAGGTAAAATATCTACCTGGTTTATGTAAGAAAGCAGTCCAACACCTCTTTTAACCGGGAGAAATTTACCATCTCTACTTCTTGTTCCTTCAAAAAAGACTAACAGAGGTTTATAGTTCTTTAACATCCGTTTTGCATGTTTAATAGCTCCAATATCAAATCCTTTACGTGTTGTTGGAAATGCATTTAAATTCTTAGCAATAAAGCCAAGAACCGGCCAACTAAATATTTCTTTTTTGGCCATATAACACATCTCCACTGGGGCTGCACTACCAACAAAAAAAGGATCTAAATAACTTTGATGATTAGAGGCAACAATAAATCCTTGGTCTTTTTTCCAGTTATTGATCCCTATCACAGAGAAGCCAAACAGTATTCGGAATAGTATCCGGAGAAAATAAACGATAAGAAAATAATAATTACGCATTGTAATTGCAACAAAATAGTGTTAACATAATTTAACAATCGAAATAGGCAAGGTGTGAATCTTTTTGAGATTCCAACATTTATTTATTGACAAATATTCTGCTTGCCTGACAAATTATAATTTATCCGATCTATCTGCTATTTCTAATTGATGGCCATATTCTACTATTTTTTTGTAGAGCAAATTTACCTGTCCATCAATGGTTAAATTTGTTGTGTTGACTTCTACAGCACCTTCGGCTTTTATTAATGGACTCAACTCTCGTTCGAAGTCTATCTTATCTCGTTGATCGATTTCTGCAGCGATGTCTTCCAAGAGTCCAACTTCGCCTCTTTCTTTTTTTTCATTCCAGCGGCGTTTTGCCCGAGTTTGTAAATCGGCTGTCAAAAAAAACTTTAAATCCGCTTCAGGAAAAACAACAGTACCAATATCTCTTCCCTCGGCAACCACTCCCCCATCCCGCCCAAAATCTCTTTGCAACTTTACTAAATGCTCCCGAACATCCGGAATCTGGCAAACCCAGGAAACTTCTTTATCAACTTTTTTGGATCTAATTTCATTTGTAACATCAATTTCATCCAAATATATAGAAATATACCCATCCTTATTTTTTAAATCAATTTTTGCTTCCCTTAATAAAGAAATAATCTTCTCAACCTGCTCTTCTATTAATTTAGCTTGTATAACTTTCAAGGTTATTGCTCGATACATCGCTCCTGTATCTAAGTAAAGATAGTCTAATTTTCTGGCAAGCATTCCCGCAGTAGTACTTTTTCCTGATCCAGCTGGACCGTCTATTGTAATAATAAACCTCGGAATTCTAATATTGGAACTTTTTGCCATCCTATTACAAGCTCCTGATATTTAATGGAATTAACTCGTAATGAGTAACTATCTATTTAATTAAGTCTTACTAAATTCTTCAAATGAACAATTTCATTTCTATCAAGGAAACGCCATTCTCCAAGTTTTAAGTCGTTTACGCATAAGGATGCAAATTGCTCCCGAATAAGTGATGTCACAGAAAATCCCAAAGTTTTTAGCATTCTTTTGATTTGTCGATTTCGACCTTCATGCAGACTTAAGCGTATTTTTTTCTCACTGACTTTTTTAATATGATAGGCCTTAACAAGTAATTCATCGCCAATATCAACTCCATTTTCTAATTCCAAAATGGCTTTGTCGTCGATTTTTTTATTTAATCCAACTAAGTATTTTTTTTCAATTTCATATTTTGGATGAATCAAACGATTAATCAGTTCCCCATCATTTGTTAGAATAATAGTGCCCTGGGTATCTAGATCAAGTCGTCCTACCGGTACAATGCCAGATATTTTTGGAATTAAACTCATAACGGTAGGTCTATGAAATGGATCTGAAACTGTTGTAATGTAACCAGGGGGCTTATTCAATAAAAAATAAACATAATTTTTTGCCGGTTTAATCAAGCAATTGTCTAATTCAACCTTGTCTGTTTTTTCATCACACTGAGTCGCCAGTTTTCTAATAACTTCACCATTGATCTTTACCCGACCGGAAATAATTAACTTTTCCGCACCTCGTCTTGAAGTAACTCCACATTTCGCTAAATACTGGTTAAGTCTCATTTCCATCGGGTATTTGAGGCTGTTGAATCGTTTCTATTTTTTCCTCTTCTTCTCTGGCCTTCAGTAATGCTTCTATTTCTTCAAAGCTTGGTAATTCAGAATAATTTTTAAGTCCAAAATATTGTAATAATTCTTGAGTTGTACCGTACAAAAGCGGTTTTCCAACGGTGTCAGCTCGTCCCAGAATTTCAATCATTCCTCTCTCGAGTAGAGTACCGACAACACCATCCGAATTAACTCCCCTTATCGCTTCGACTTCAACACGTGAGACCGGTTGTTTATAAGTAATAACAGCGAGTGTTTCTAATGCTGCTTGTGATAGCCTAGGCCTTATTCGAGCAGCATTAAATTTTTTGATATACTCATGATACCCCGGACGTGTAGCCAATTGAAAACCTCCAGCAATTTCAAGAATATTTATTGCATGATCCTTATAAACTTCATTTAAGTCCGATATGCCATTTTCAATTTCTTCTTTCTTAAAATTTGGTAATAATAGAACAAGTTTATTCACTGTAACCGGTTTATCCGCAACAAATAATATAGCTTCAATAATTCGACTAATTTCGTTCATTTTGTTTAATTATTGGAACTAATCCCAAATATCCAAATTTCAGAAAACGGTTTTGATTGTCTTATTTGAATAATACTATTCTTGA
Organism: candidate division KSB1 bacterium; assembly: GCA_022566355.1. Lineage (NCBI taxonomy): Bacteria > Pseudomonadati > Candidatus Zhuqueibacterota bacterium. The sequence continues at coordinate 57,670 of JADFJB010000005.1, read as the reverse complement.
TGAGTTCTAGCATTGCGATAAATGTCGCAACCAGAACAGCACGAGTCTTGAGGTGAACTTCATCCATTAATTCCGAAAAACTCAATTGATCGCGGCTATTGATCAATGTTTTTATAAATTCATACTGTTCATCTACACTAATTGATGGAGTGTGTATTTGATGAATTGGCTGATTTTCGTACCTTAGAGTTACTTCACGAAAAGCACTTATTAAATCAAATAATGTAACTTGGCTAGAATCCAAACTTTGTTCTTCGTCTTCTAAAAAATCAAATTGATAGTTTTCCCTTTTATGTAATTTGCAATATTTATCTTCTCTTGTAGATAGTTCAAGCGCAATTTGTTTGTATTTACGATATTCAATTAATCGTTCAATTAATTCCTGTCTTGGATCAATTTCTTCCATTTCCTCTTCAATATCAGGTTTAGGTAACAGCAATTTGGATTTTATTCGAATCAGAGTAGCTGCCATTACAATAAATTCACTGGCAACTTCCAAATCCAGGGTTTGCATAATTTGGATATATTGCAAATACTGCTGAGTAATGAGAGCAATTGGAATATCATAAATATTCAATTCATTTTTTTTGAGCAAAAAAAGTAATAAATCAAGGGGGCCTTCAAAATTTTGTAGTTTAATGCGATATGCCATATGGATGCAACTATACTATTTCAGAGAAATTACCAATTTTTACAGATTCTCGAACTTGTTCCATTGTGATTTTAGCTTCGCTAGATGCTTTCTTATTACCCGAAATAATAACATCCCGGATAAAAGACTTATCTTTTTCTAATTTCTTTCTTTTTTCACGGATTGGTTCTAGAATATTACTCAGTTTGCTCGCTAAATTGTTTTTACAATCTACACAACCAAGCACTCCACTGCGACAATCTCGTTCAATTTCCGGAAGTTCCTGAGGATTGAACTTTTTATGATATGTGAAAATTGTACATATTTCAGGATGTCCAGGATCACCCATGCGAATTTTTGCCGGATCGGTAATTGCAGTTCTAACTTTTTTATTAATTTCATCAGGAGTATCTGATAATAAAATTGTATTGCCTTTTGATTTACTCATTTTTGCCCTATCTAACCCTGGCAGACGGCTAAATTTTGTTAGCAAGACTTTAGGCACCGGGAATACTTTTCCATAAGTTTTATTAAACCTTCTTGCAATTTCCCTTGTCAATTCTACATGGGGCACCTGATCTTCACCTACAGGAACTGCATGAGCTCGATACATCAAAATATCTGCCGATTGCAAAATCGGGTAACCAAGATGGCCGTAGGAGACCTTATCTTCCAAGTGTAACTCTCGAATTTGCTCTTTAACTGTTGGATTTCGCTCTAACCGGGCCACCGTGACTAGCATGGAAAACAGAAGATGTAATTCTGCATGCTCTTTAATGAGAGATTGAATAAAAATCGTGGTTTTTTCGGGATTGATTCCGGCAGCTAACCAATCGATTACCATATCAATTGAGTCTTGCCAAATATTACCGGTATGCTGAAAGTCAGTCGTAAGGTTGTGCCAATCTGCAACAAAATGAAAGCTTTCATATTCATTTTGCAATTTAATCCAATTTTCCAGTGCACCTGTATAATTCCCCAAATGTAGTTTACCCGACGGACGCATTCCACTTAAAATACGTTTTTTCAATTCCATATTCGTTATCACTATTTTAGTATTAGATTAATCAGGAAGGAAAAGATATGGTCTCCAACGGTCTTCAACAGCTCCAAAAAAATTCTGAATAAAAAACAAATAATTCGGTTTTTGAGGGATTTTCCGAAGTATCATATCCGCTTCTTCTGGCGTTTTATTTCCCTTTTTAAAATTACATTTTTCGCATGCTGCAACCAGGTTTTGCCAAGTATCCACCCCCCCTCTTTCTTTTGGAATTACATGGTCCACCGTTAACGGCTTGGTAGAAGTGCCACAATATTGACAGGAAAATCGATCTCGTTTCATTATATTTTTACGCGATAGTAGTATTCTCTTTCTAGGAACATTAATAAAACACCCTAGGCGGACTACACTTGGCATTGGTAGTTCAAGAGTAACAGAGCGGATTACCAATGAATCATATCGTTCCACCAGATTAGCTTTCCCAAGATAAAGCAAAATAATGGCTTTCCTTACCGAGGAAATCGTCATTGGTTCATAGTTTTGATTAAGAATCAAAACCTGTTTGTTAATCTTAAGAGTTTTCTGAACTTACTCCTTACAAAAATATTATTATCAACTACATATCTAAATTAAATTAGACAAATAATTTATGATTTTTCTGGTTAATAATCAAAAAATGTTTTACAGCACATGACTAATTATAACGAATTCACTAAAATGGCTCTGCTTCTTCAATGAGCATTATGGGTATGCTGTCTTTGATGTTGTATTTTAAACGACAAGTATGGCAAATCAATTTTTCGTTTTCTTTGTCGTATTCCAGGTTTCCTTTACATTTTGGACAAGCCAAAATATCCAGCAATTCTTTATCCAGCATTAAATTCTCCTCGTTAAATATTTTCTTTAATGAAATTTAAAAATTTTATTGGCGGCTTAATAGGCCTGCCATTTTTATTGGTCATCGCATGAATAGTGAATGCTTCTGCTAATAGAATTTGATCTTCTGAACGTATGATTTGATAATCCAGTTTTAATGTTGACCTGGGGAGACTCTTTAAACTCGTATGAATTTCTAGGATATCATCATATAATGCGGGTTGGATATATTTGCAGTTAGCTTCAACTAAAGGCAAAAATGTGCCATCATCTTCAACGGATTTATAAGAATAACCGATCTCACGCAATAGTTCTGTCCTTGCACATTCAAACCACTCGAAGTACCTTGTGTGATGGGCAAACTGCATTCTATCCGTTTCGGCATATCGAACGCGGATTTTGGTTGTTGAAGTAATCATTTTTCTTTCCACTCTCCAATAGTGCGGTATCTTTCTATTCTATTCTCAACTAAATCATCAACTGGCACTTCTTTCAATTCATTCAAATGTCTCAACAAAGCTTCTTTCAGAATATCTGCAGTCCCGTCATGGTCTCTATGGGCTCCCCCGACAGGTTCGGCAATTACTTCATCAGCCATTTTCATTTCTAACATATCATTTGCTGTAATTCGCATTGCATCAGCAGCAAGTTCCGCTTTAGAAGTATCCCTCCATAGAATAGCTGCACAACCTTCAGGAGATATCACGGAGTACCAGGTGTTTTCAAACATAATCAATCTATCGCCTATCCCAATTCCTAAAGCGCCGCCACTCGCTCCCTCACCTATTACAGCATTAACAATTGGCACTTTAAGCTTAGACATTTCAAATAGGTTTCTTGCAATTGCCTGGGCCTGTCCCCTTTCTTCCGCTCCGATGCCGCAATACGCCCCGGGTGTGTCAATCAAACAAATAATTGGCAAATGGAATTTTTCCGCAAGATGCATAATTCTTAATGCTTTTCTATAGCCCTCGGGATTTGGCATTCCAAAATTTCTATACAATTTTTCCTTGGTTGATCTTCCCTTTTGATGCCCAATTATAGCAACTTTAAAATGATCCAGCTGCCCAATTCCAGAAACAATTGCCGGATCATCGGAGAAATATCGATCGCCATGTAATTCCATAAAATCGTCCATCATTCTTTCGATTAAGTCTAAAGTATATGGTCTTTGAGGATGTCGAGCGAGCTGGACCCTTTGCCACCGGGTTAGTTTAGAATAAATGTCTTGCCGTAATTTCCGGGCTTTTTTTTCAAGGCGAACTAATTCATCTGTCATTTTCCCATTTTCGACAAAACTAAGTTCTTTGATTTCCTGAATTTTTCTTTCAAGTTCAATAATTGGTTTTTCAAATTCAAAAATAAATTCTGTCATTCTAATTTCCTTTTAGAAGTAGATCTAAAAAGTATTTCCAGATCAAGCATAGGTGAATAATTTTTCAAATATTGTACAGCTAATTTCTCTTCATGTTCTAACGATGTCTGTTGATCTTTTCCCATTTCATAAATTGAAATTAAACCGGGTTTTAGATTAATTCTAGTATTAATTGAAGTTAACTGTTCCATCTCAAATTGAAATTCGCTGCCAATCAATGTCAAATCGCCTTTTAAAACATAAAAAAGAATTGGCACCATTTGCAATCTGGATTTAGGTAGTCTGTTCTTTTTGCAGAAAACAAACACTTTCTTGGGAGTTTTCAAATTAATTGTGTCTTGTTGCAGAGAAAAATCCTGTGGATCTAAATCATTTTCTCCTATCCTGGTAAAAATTGGAATTTTTCTTAATCGATTTCCTTGCAGAAATAGGATGGGCCAGGCTGGTATACTGACTAACAAAATAGGCAAGGCAAATGTCCAATCCACTAATCTCTTTAAAAAACGGTAGCTTGGTCTAAGTAGTCGATATCGAATTTCGACTAATGAAATTCCTTCTAATCTCTCCAATGATTCGGCACCGATAAGAACACCCATGTCGTTAGAAGCAATTCTAAAGTCTACACCCAAATCTTGGGATTGTGAAATTAAACTAAAGATCTTTTCATATGCAAGAGAATCCGGACTAAAAACCACTTCATTGACTTCGAGTTCTCGAATGTGTCTCGGAAGATGGTCTATATCGAAAAAAAGAGGCAGGGTTGCAGCTCCGTTAAGATTGTAAACATTAGAATCCGTTAATAGCAAAGCAACAATTTTTGAATCAGTTAAATGAGATTCTTTTAGCTTTTTCACCAAATTGGAAAGAGAACTTCCATCCCCAACAATCATTGTTCTTCTTTCTATTACGCTATTCCTGATGCGATCGAAAAGTGGAGATCTGCTTTTCTTTGCAAGTCGATATATTGCCCATCTCCAACCTGGAATAAAAAATAAATTTAGTATGCCTGCAAGTAAAACAACAATCCGTGAGAAAGCAAATGATTTAGCAAAAAATGTAATTGCCGAATTCAACACTAAACCAAGCAATACAGCTCCTACAGCATTTGCCACAGAAAATTTCCGAATGTTAGAAAGCTCAAAGAAATAAAATACTGTCAACCAAACAGATGAATAAATCAAGGTGACCATTAGGTACGCTTGCCAGTGGACTAATGATCCAAAACGGAGATATATGGCAATCATCAAGGAAAAATTCAAGAAGAATAAATCGACAAATGACCACTTAAACTTTAGAAACAAATTATGAACAAAAGACATAAATCCTCGTAATCCAATACCCAAAACCAAAATCCATTGAGGAAACAGAAAATACTTGGCTTTGAAATGTTTGCGCACAAATAAAAGCATCGCACGGTAAAATTGAAGCAAAGTATCAAATTGAGCTTCTGTAGAACTTGAGCCTTTATAATGAATAATCTGTGTTGTAGGAACATAGTAGATTTTCCAACCGGCATTATACACCCGGTGGCATAAATCCAAATCTTCCCCATACATAAAAAATCGATCATCGAACCGCCCCACGTGGTTAATGATGGTTCTTGACGTCATCATAAATGATCCTGAAATGGCTTCAACTTCCGTAATTTCATCAGGATTCAAATATGTTAAATTGTACTTACCAAATAATTTGCTTTTGGGGAAAAGCTTGCTAAGACCTACTAATTTAGTGAATCCGACCCAAGGTGTAGGAATACTCCTTCGACAAGAAAGTTGTAAACTACCATCAGGATTGAGTATTTTGCAACCAACAACTCCAGCTTTTGGATGTTGTGAAAAGAAATCGAGTAATGTTTGAAAAGTATCTTCCTGGACTATCGTATCTGGATTGAGAAATATGAGATATTCCCCTTGACTTTCATCAATCGCTAAATTGTTTGCTTTTGCAAATCCGACATTTGTTGTGTTTGAAATTAAATTAACTTCAGGAAAATCTTTTTGGACCATCGCTGCACTACCGTCCCATGAGGCATTATCAACAACGATTATTTCAGATGATATTCCCTGTAAAGATCTTTGGACTGAATTAATGGTTTGATAGAGAAACTCCCTGACATTGTAACTCACTATGATTATTGATAACACAGGCTTTGACATATGGCTATTCAACCTTACCAAATATTTGCAATAATTTGAGCCGCCATACTTCCAAAATTGCTTCCCTAACAATTTTTTTGGACATTTTAGAAGTACCTAAAACTCGATCCACAAAAACGATTGGTATTTCTTTGATTCTAAATCCTTTTTTCCAGGCTTTAAAATTCATTTCGATCTGAAAAGAATATCCGTCTGAATCAATTTTTTCAAGGTTAATATTCTCCAAAACTGATCGTCGAAAACATTTAAAACCACTGGTGCTATCTTTGATTTTTAGTCCTGTTACAATCCGTGTATAAAAATTTGCTCCATAACTTAAAATCAGACGACTTAGCGGCCAATTGATCACATTTACTCCCTGGATGTACCTGGATCCAATAACAAGATCGTTATCTTGAATCGCTGTTATGAAATTCGGAATTTCCCGGGGTTCATGCGAAAAATCAGCATCCATTTCAAAAATATAATCATATCCATTTTTTAATGATTCCTGGAAACCGAAAACATAGGCAGAACCCAATCCCATCTTTTTTTCTCTTTCAAGAAGTTGTAGATTCTTGTAGTTTTTTTGGTGATCCTTTACTAAACCGGCCGTGTTATCGGGAGAATTGTCATCAACAACTAAAATATCAAGGTTTGGAATTTTTAAAGAAAATATTTCATCTATAATTTCGCGAATATTATTTGCTTCATTATAAGTAGGAATAATAACCTGGCAGTTTTTATCCTTCATAATTTTTTGAGCTTTTTTAAGACCGTGTGAGCTATTTTCCCTAGATCTATAAAAAGAAGCAAATTCCACAAAAACTCCTGTTTACCATTCGATTAATTCGAATTATCCTGAGTCGATTCATTAGAACTCACCCATGGTCTGATTTAATTTTTTTAAACTATCATTAAGGGAAAACATGTTAATACCGTATGTATCTTGAACTTTTAAAACATTAAGGCCAACATTAAGTGGTCTTTTTGCTAATTGTTTAAATTCGCTGGTTTTTATTCTCGTGATAAAGTTTGGATCACAGTTAAATTCTTTTGCAACAGCAATGGCCAAATCATACCTGGAAATTGGTTTATCACCTGCTAAATGGAACAAGCCGGTAGCTTCCTTTTCCAGCAATTCTCGACAAGAGTATGCTAAATAATCTGCAATAGTTGGATTTCCAATTTGATCATCAACTACTCGAATAGAATTATCATTTCTAAGTTCTGTTAACACCCAAAGGACAAAATTAGATTGAATATTATGGCCATATCCAAAAAGCACTGCCGTTCTACCAATCAAGAATTCACAACCGCTATCAAGGACGGCTTTTTCGCCATCGAGTTTAGATTGACCGTAATAATTAATTGGGGTTGCAGGATCCAATTCGTTATAATTTCCTTTGTAACCATCAAATACATAATCTGTAGAAATGTGTAAAAGTTTTATGTTTTCCTTAAAACATATCCTGGCAAGATTTTGTACACCAACAACATTAACCGCATAACAAATTTCTTTTTCAATCTCAGCGCGGTCAACAGCAGTATATGCAGAAGCGTTAAAAATGATGTCCGGTTCAGATTCCTGAATTACGGCCTCAACAGTTTTCGGATCTGTTATATCCATCCTGAAATATGAAATTTCCTTGTGGATGGATTCCGAACTTAAATCTGCACCACAGAGTTCATATTTTTGAGTTAGTTCAATAATGGCTTTTTGCCCCAAAAGACCATTACACCCAACAATTAATACTTTTTTCAACTCACTATGCCTTTACAGTTTTATAAGGTTTATTCTTAGGATAAAAGATATAAAATAACAATGAAAGTGCAAACAGAACCCATATACCCAAATTAAGTTCTTCTTCTTTTTTCTCAATTAGTTTACACAGTGGATACAAAAAAAACTCGGTTGCCATTCCAATCTTAAGCGATTTTCATTATTTGATTGGGATTGATTTTAAGAATATCAGGAATGGTTTAGAAGCTAAGATTCAGGTTTGTACGGTTATATCTTAGAACCCTGTTTACGAAACGTCCTTAATTTGTCAGTAATATCACCATCACATAGGGCTAATATTTCTGCCGCAAGAACTGCTGCATTCGTCGCGCCTGCTTTTCCAACAGCTACCGTGGCAACAGGAATTCCGGCTGGCATTTGAACAATAGAGTAAAGAGCATCAACCCCGTTTAAATGAGATCCGGGCAATGGTACCCCTATCACGGGTACTATTGTTTTTGAGGCGATCACTCCCGGTAAATGAGCAGCCATCCCAGCAGCAGCTATAATTATTTTAGTCTCACGCATCTCCAATTGTGATAAATATTCCTGCAACGCATCAGGATTCCGATGAGCAGAAAGAACTTTCATTTCATTTGAGATACCAAAATAATCCAAATGTTTCGTACAAGATTGCATGATCTCTTCATCCGATTGACTTCCGATAATCACACTAACAAGAATTTTATTGAATCTTTCCATTTCAGCCACCCGTTTCCTCACGCACTACTTCTATTATTGTCTTAAATGTTCTGGCCATTGCATTTAACTGATCCAATAATGGAACTTTCTCCTGATCAGGTGCAAAAACTGAGCAATCCATCACATATGTTCGCCGGGAATTATCATCATAAAATGCATACGCCACAAACGGACCACCTGCTACTTTTTCTTCATTCTGCCATAATCCTTCAATTTTTAGGCACCATTTCCCTAAAAAATTAATCTCATTGCTACTGGTGTATTTTCGATTCACAGTATCACCGCCATAATACTTAACACCTATACTATCCCGCATATCAAGATACCATTCCTCAGTGATTTCATTCCGGTCGCTATTCTCGAACCATTTTACAAACATCCATCGTTCAGGAATTCGTCTTCTTAAAAAAACAAATTGCCCGGCCGAATCTTCAATCGCCAGTCTATAATCATGCTGAACCTTGACTTTCCATAAATATTTTTCTAATAAAGCATCTGAAGCCTCTTTGTTCTCTGATCTACGGTACATAAATCGATCAACAACTTTCTGTTGATGCTCTAGCATCGTCCCATAAATTAAGTCACTATTTTCACGAATTAATTTTTCAAGTTTCGAAATGGTAGTGGATATCATAATTAAGTTGAGTTGTTCTCTACCCCATTGATCCGTATTTTTAAACAAAAAACTTTCACCGCTTTTTACTTTTTCTTCTCTTCCAGGCTTATTGACTGCTCTTTTAACAATATCTGCAATACTTCCCTTTGATTCTAAACTGGCTAAAAAAATAAGTTGTTTTTGTGGAAGAGAATATTGGAAACTATCAGGATTTACATGTACCAGGTTAAAATGAAATTCCTTTTGAGGAGTCCTAATCGTGCGATTAAAAACCTCAGAAAGGACCGGATTGAGTTGATCCCAATCCGAATATTCAGCAAAAATATATATATTATAATCAGGACCTCTTACAAGCTCCGTTTTATAACACCCATTAAAATTCAAAAAAATAAGCACTAGTAATATAAGCTTGTTGTTCTTCATGCTAAGACCCATTAAAACAAATTATTCTATTTTAGATTAAAGATGTAGTCTATATTTCAAATTATAAAGACAGGACAACCAAATCAATAGTTTTTTATCACTTACTTTGGTATCTTTGGAAAATCCCGCTTGAGTACATACAACATTCCTGGACCTGAACTTGTTACGCTTTTCTGGATGCCCCCAGGAGACGACAATATCAATTGAAGAATTCGTTTTTGAATAGTGATCAAAAGTGGATCTTTTTGTAATGTTTGTTTTTACAAAATCTACATTCAAATTGTTGAACTTTTTTCATTTATACTTTTTACTTTCAAGAATTCTGACACTATCCTTTTTCGACGAAGGTAGTACTGCCAAACAATACTCCCCCAAAACATTTGTTCAAACAATTGTGAATCTTGTACAGTTCTCAAACTTTGAATTGCTTTATGCTTTTTAAGTATTTTTGCTAAATGCTTGATTACATATAATTGTGCCATTAAAACTGCAAAGGATCTTTTCCAATTCAACAAAAATAAAAACAAAATTCCAGTTGCAATTTCCATAACTATTCGAAGCGGATAGATCCATAACAATGATTTTAGCTGATAATTCTTAAGTAACAATACCAAATTATTGCGGTGATTTAAAAACATTTTTCGCCAATTTTCATAACCCAAAGAATATCCGGAATGATGATAAACTTTTGATTCGAAATTTGAACAAGATCGGTAACCACGTAAATGTAATCGCCAATTTAAATCAATTTCTTCCATATGTGCGAAGAAATCTTCATCAAACAGGCCTACTTCATCCAGTGCCGATTTTCGCCAAATTGAGGAGCAACCCGAGGTCCAAAAAACTTCAAAATTTTCCAAATAATTATTTTTATCATCTTCCAAAGAATCAAAAATTCTTCCAATTGCAAAGGGATAGCCAAAAATGTCGATTAATCCTCCCATTGCACCGGCATAGTCAAATTTCCCTTTATTCGTCAAGGAGAGTAATCTACTTTGACAAGCAGCAATGTTGGCATTTCCCTCCATTGTTTCAACAAGAGGACCCAACCAATTGGTGTCTACAATAGTGTCATTATTCAATAAAACAACATAATCCCCTTCAGCCTTTTTAATGCCAATATTACATCCACCGGCAAAACCAAGATTCTCTTCATTGTGGATGAATATCAAATTGGATACATAACCAGATAAGGATTTTGGATCCAATTTTGTACTATTATCAACAATTATAATTTGGTAATTAGGATAATTAATTTGCCTGATAGAATTTAAACACGAATTTAAAATTTCTACCGGCCCAATATGGGGTATGATTATACTAACAAGTGGATTAGAACCCCTCCCAGTTGCAGCCAAATTTCCATCCTCTCCTGCTCAGTAAATTGTTAAAAAGTGCCTATTGATTTTTTTCAGAATTCTGACTATTAACGGAATCTTGCAATTCAATAGAACCCTGTGTTTTAACAGAATCGTTAGCCATTAATTTACTTTGAAAATCTGCCAGGAGTTGACGCGCCATCTCATCCGTAGGATTCTGTTCTAACCATTTGTTCATTAATTCAACTGCTTTTTCGTAGTTTTCTGTTCTTTGATAAAAACCCAGCAAAGCTGCATACGCATCTGAAAGTTTGGGATTTCTATCAATAATTTCCAAAACTCGCCTTTCTAATTCCTCCGGTCGGCCAAGGGTTTCATATAGATGACCAATTGATAAACCAAAGCGGTCATCCGTAAATGGGATATTACTTTCAGGTATTAATGCTTCCATTTTATCCAATGTTGCCAATGCTTTCTCATTATCATTTTCGATTCGATAATGATCTGCCAATCGAATAAAGGCGGTACGGTAATTTGTCAGTAATCCCTTGGTTTTATCGTCAAGGTATACTTTTGGATTATCGAGATTTCGGAATAAAAATTTTTCAAAGAGATTTTCCTGAAGTCTGGTTGCCGATATCCGAAGATTGGGATAAGGCAATAATTTGAAGGCCATACCATCCATTCTCAAATAAGATTGCAATCCAACTTTATTATTATCACCGACAGTAACAGCAAAATAAATAGGCTTCTTCCATTGATTTGCTGCAATGATATTTAAGATCGCCAGATCTTGTACCCGAAGGGCTTGCGGTGGGCTGCCAATTGTTGGATTGATTATAAACTTCATTGAACCTGTGTCCACCAGATCTTCTTTCCATTCTCCCCTATCCATCATGTTGGTCTTAAATTTATCATAAACCGACTGAGAGATCGGCACTTCATACTCAATTGGTTCGGGCCAACCTCTTAGACCAATTCTTTCAATCTGTTGATCGGTAAAAGTAAATGGCACTTTGGGTTCCTGGTTTTTAAGTTGCAAAATATACCAGGGTGTGTTAAGCAGGGAGAGATTCACAATCCTGATATCCTCCCTTATATGTTTTACGTATTGCAAATACCATAACGGAAAGGTATCATTATCTCCATTTGTAAAGATAATAGCATTAGGCTCGCAAGTTTCGAGAATATTGTATGAATAGTCGTAAGGGACAAAATTTCCCCTACGATCATGTGAATCAAAATTAACAAAGAACATATTCAGCGGAAGCGCAATTCCTAAAATGATAAGAGTCGCCCAGATAATCGGTTTGAACAGTTTGTGTTCCTGGCTGAGAAATTCTCGCAACGATTCAAAAATAGCATAAGCTCCAATTCCAATCCAAATGGCAAATGCAAAGAAACTACCCACATAAACATAATCTCGCTCTCGTGGTTGCGGATTTTCCTGGTTGAGATAAAATATAATTGCTACACCAGTGGCGATAAAAAGAGTAAGAATCGCAAATGCATGCATTTTATCTTTGCGAAAATGGTAATAAGCGCCAACAATGCCGGCAATAAAAGGAATTCCCCACAACCCCTTTAAACTATATACTTCGCTGATATACCCATCAGAACCCAATGTTGTACCTTTACCGATAAACTGCCAATGAAAATACCGGATGTACATTTTCTGAATCTGGTAAGTCCAAAACTCAGCTTTTCGATGAAAAATGGTCAGCAATAAACTTTGCTCGCCATATTGCTTTCTCGCCAGGTAATCCACCATACTCTGCCATCTTTCAGGATCATTTTCATCGATCGGCGGATTTAATCCTGAACGAATATAAATCACTATATAGGTTGAATATCCAATTACAAACAGAATGGGAACAAGCCACCACAGTTTAAAAGCCAATTGATCCTTGGCATACAAGTAATATAGTGATATTGCCAGGGTACCCAATCCCGCGTACATGAGAAATGTTCCAGCTTTAGCTTGGTGAGCAAGGAACTGTACATAACCCATTGATGCAGGATCATAGTTAAAGATAAGGATATATAGAGTGAGTGGAATAAGCGCCTGAAAAAATAAAACCCAAACTAATTTTTTTGCGGATTCATTTTTTCTAAGGTGAATTATGAATAGCACAAATAGAAAAGTGAGTATATTTAATAAGTGAATTCCAGTAGCCAGACTAAATAAAAAAACAATTAAAACAAGGTAACTTAAATTCTTACTATCCTCTGATTTATCTCCCCATAAAAGTATAAGCCAGACCACAATTGCAGTAAACAACATGCTAATCGCATAAACCTCAGCTTCTACAGCATTGAACCAGAAACTGTCTGTAAATGCGAAGGAAAATGCACCGATAGCAGCGCTGCCAAAAACCAACAGGCGTTCGTAATAGTTTCGTGGTTTTCCGCGAAACTGGTTGATTAAACGTACGATAATTAAATAAAGGAACATTACGGTTAGTGCACTTGAAAGCACCGACATTAAATTTATGCGAAAAGCGATATTACTGATCGGAAGAAATGTAAAAATACGGCCCAAAAGGATGTAAAGTGGAGCCCCGGGTGGGTGCATCACACTTAATGTATAAGAACAAGCAATGAACTCACCAGCATCCCAAAAAGAAACATCCGGGGCAACGGTGACTAAATAGACGAAACTCGTAACAATAAGCGTTGCGGCTGCGACCCATCGATTCAACATTTTATTTTGATCCATTCATTTCCTCCAAAATTCATATCGCTTTAAAACCAAATTCAACAATTTACTTTAATGTTTCTAATTAGTGTCTGAACGAAAACATCCTTTCTGTCATTCCCGCATGCTTTTAGCGGAATCTACCTGCTCGGAATGATTAGATTCCGGCTCAAGCTTGTCCCTGCATATTTTTGGCAGGGAAGATCACCGGAATGGCTAGTCGCCGAGATTTCGTTCTGACAATAATTATTCTTTTTTAGATTTTGTTTGTATACCAGCCTCATTACAAGCGCTAACAAAATTCATTTTAAGGTTTGCAACAGTACTATTTAGCAATTTTGATTCTTCTTCTGATAGGTTTCCTGATGTCTTCTTTTGTATCATATTCAACATATCGATGAAGTATTTAGCCTGTTGTAGATTCTTTTCATTTTTCTTAGTTTGTGGATTTTCTGATAGCCCCAATTGAATCTGTGCCGCACTTTGAAATTGTAGCACCAATTGCGCAAACATCACATCCACTTTTTCGTTTTCACCCAACTTTATACTCCTTTATTCAACAAAATACTGAAATTAAATTCTTACCAAATAGATAAAGTTTCATGCCACTTTACTTAATCTAAAACTATCTTCATAATATTGATCAAAAAATAATCTCACCATTTGATTTTTTGGTGTATTTAAAGTTGAATCCTCTTGTAATAAACTAAATGCTTCTTTTCTGGCGATTTCAAGAATATTATAATCTTCACTCAAATCTGCAATTTTTAATTTCGGCATGCCATGTTGCCTTATACCGAAAAACTCTCCCGGACCCCTTAACTTTAAATCGACTTCGGCAATTTCGAATCCGTCAGTCGTTCTCTCCAGCGTTTGCAATCTTTTCCTGGCCAGCTGATTCAATGGTTTATGGGCAATAAATATACAATAGGATTGCTCGCTACCGCGGCCTATCCTTCCACGCAATTGATGCAATTGAGTTAATCCGAATCTTTCTGCATGTTCAATCACCATTATGGAAGCATTGGCTACATCTACCCCTACTTCTACAACTGTAGTGGCAATTAATATTTTATAATACCCACTTTTGAATGACGACATTATTTTATCTTTTTCATCGCCTTTCATTCGACCATGCAGCAACGCAATATTCAGTCCGTGATAAACGCCATACTTTAGGGTTTCGTAGCTTTCTGTGGCAGCTTGCAGATCCATTTTTTCAGATTCTTCAACCAAAGGGAAAATGATATATGCTTGCCGACCCAGATCTACTTGTTCACGTACATATCGGTATATTTCTTCTCTTTTGTCTTGGTAGCGAATGACCGACTTAATCGGTATCCTATTGCCAGGTTTTTGATCCAACAGAGATACATCCAAATCACCATACACAGTTAGCGCTAAGGTGCGAGGGATTGGGGTGGCGGTCATGACGAGAACATCAGGATTTATGCCCTTGCGTCTGAGTTTTGCCCGCTGCATCACACCAAACTTGTGCTGCTCATCGACTATGATTAATCCTAATTTTTCGAATTTGATTTTTTCCTGAAAAAGGGCATGTGTCCCTATGATGATATTCGCTTCCCCGGAAGCTATTTTTTTAGTAATTTTCTCCCTCTCAGATTTCTTTTGCCCGCCAATTACCAATTCAATCGAAATTCCAAAATCTGCTAAAAATTGTTTCAAGGATAAATAATGTTGTTCTGCCAATATTTCAGTCGGCGCCATTAATGCGGATTGATAGCCGTTTTCTACGGCAATCAGCATCACGGCAATGCTGACAATCGTTTTTCCGGAACCTACATCTCCATGCAGTAAACGGTTCATCGGCCTGGCGCTATTCATATCCTGCCAAATTTCTTTGATTACTTTTTTTTGTGCATCAGTTAATTCGAACGGAAGGTTAGCAAGCAATGCCCTGGTTTTTTCTCCGATTGATTCAAACTGAATTCCTTTGGTTAAATTCTTAACCTTTAATTTTCGCAAACCAATCATCAATTCCAAATAAAATAACTCTTCAAATTTAAGGCGTCGTATTGCAGCATTGAGCTGGTCTTCTGAGTCCGGAAAATGGATTTTATCAATTGCCGCCCGTCTGCTTAACAATTTGTATTTCTTAATGAGTCTTTCCGGCAAATTTTCTTCGATGCTTGCCGAATTCTCTTCAAGAGCCTTCCACATCAATCTTCTCATTGCCCTGCTGTCTAATCCGGCAGTATCCAGTTCTGCAGTACTACGATAAAGGGGAATTATTTTTCTAGTATTCAGTCCCTGTTTGGATTCGGTCAAACGATCATAATCAGGATGTGACATTTGCATCCCCTTATAAAACTTCACTTTGCCATGCACAGCCAGCCACTCGCCCATTTTAAATGTGTTTTTCAAATAGTGCGCTCCCCGAAACCAAATGCATTTCAGTTCCCCACTTTCATCACGAATCACTAAAACAAATCTCTGGTATCTTCCCTGGTAGGCTCGAAAAGCAATAACCTGGCCGATTGCGGTTACATCTTTACCAATTTCAATATCCGCAATTTTAGCGATCCGGGTTCGATCCAGGTATCGCCGCGGGAAATGTGTCAATAAATCATATAAAGTTACGATGCCAAAATTTTCCAACAATTCCCCACGGAGTTCTCCCACTCCTTTGAGGGCTCTAACTGTTTGAGTTATACCATTATTATGATGTGATGATGACATTAAATACTTTAGTTAAGGCTCAGTTTAAGATTTATAGCCAAATCAGAATATTACAATGATTCGTTAACAGCCAATGGCTAGTTTTCATACTTAGCATTCTCAATCTTTGACCTAATCTTAAACTCGCTGTTATTTTATTACCAGGAGTATTCAACAGTATATGTCAGCTTTGTTTCCTTCTTGGCAGGAATATTTATTTTGAATTCGATTGAGCGAGCATCTTTTGCAGAATACTCATGACTGGAAGCTATTATTTTCCAATTACTATTGGGTGCACGGTATAATAAATTTTCAATGACTGAAATAAGTACGGTTTTAGATTTTTGGTTCTTAATGACAATCTCATAGGATTCACGCAATTGTTGTTTCCCAATCCTATCCACCCTGATTTGTTTTCGTTTTGCAGCCAGGTCAAAAGCTGCTCCCATAAGAATCTCAATCCATTCATGTGGCGGTGTATGTTTTATGCTGGCTTCACCCAGGAATATGCCGGTATTAGTTTTATCTTGATATACTCGAAATCTTCCGGCCGGAAATGGAAGCCCCAAAGAATTATTTTCATCATTCTTAAACCGCAAATAAACCTGCAAACGCTGGCCTCTTTCTCTACTATTCAGCACGTACTTTTTAGTTACATTTACGCCATCGGCTTTAAACATCCGTATTTGCTTCAACTGATTATTGCCAATGCTAACAGGCCGGTCGATTTTGTAAAGATGGTATTCAAATTGTCCTTGTTCAGAAACGTCCTGTGCGTACCTGGCTTCACTGACAGCCATGGTTTTGTATTGTGGGGTAGGCCTTCTGCTTCGAGCTAGATTTAAATCACCGGCAACGACACTAACATTTGCGTTTTCGAAATTTTTCCCGGATTTATTGTCAATACTAATCCAGGCATCAACATCTAGTTGTGTCCCCTCATCATTCAGAATGGCAACATATTCAGTGGTCCAATTCATTCCATGGGTCAAATATTCTATTTCAAGCTGATGGGAACTTTTCTTTTCGCTTTTCACCAACCAGACCAGTGTGGGCTTAGTATTTAATCCGTCAGGCAACTTTGGAAATTTTATGGAGTGAATATTTTTATTTTTGATGAGTGTGATCTCTTCATTTTCATTTGCAAGCAACAAATCCGATCCGACGCTCAACAACTTTCCTTCAATCAAATTTCCTTTTGAATCGATGAGTTGAATGGTTTGATCGATAAATTTTGACAGCACCTTATTGGATTCAATCAGATCATATTCAAAAACTTGCTCCAATATTATGAGCGATTTGGGATCACTCAACGAACGTAAATGCACGGAAGTAGGATCAATCGATTTGGCTACGTCTTCGATCCGAATATTCTGCTCTCCTTTTTCTAATTGAAAAGAGAAAGTTTGCCGGACCAGGGCAAAATTCTGATTATACACAGTTACTGAAATGTTTGAATTTTGAGCAAAAGCAAGAATGGCTGGATGCAAAAAGAAAAGAAAAAAGATATTTAACAAAAAGAATGAAATTTTTTGCAGAGAACCAAACAATGGTTTATTCATTAAGTGTGGAGTAATTATTTTGGAGTTTTTCAAGGTTTCCTTCAAAGGTAATTTTTTTATTGCGCTCTTTATCGATCACATCTTTGGGAGCGCGATTAATAAAATTTTCATTGGTTAATTTAATATTGATCTTTTGAATTTGATCCTCAATTCGAACGATTTCCTTTAGCAGCCGGTCTTTTTCTTTTTCGATATCGATTAAACCTTCAAGAGAAATATAAAGTTCGATCCCACGAACAACCGCAGATGCGCTTTGCGGCGGCTTTTCAACTTCGGCTCCAATTTTTAAATTCTCGATACATCCAAGTTCACGTAAATAGTTTTGATTTGCTTCCAGCAATTGATACTCGGAATTGGAGGTTTTAATAAATGCATTCGCTTTTTTACCCGGCGGGACATTCATCTCTCCGCGAATATTTCGAACAGCGCTGATAACATCTTGAATAAAAACCATTTCCCGATCCTTAGCCAATGAAACCATTTCAGAAACTTCTTCGGGCCAGGGTGAAATCATGATGCTTTCTTCGTCAGTATCCGATTTAAGTTTTTGCCATATTTCTTCTGTGATAAACGGAATAACCGGATGCATTAATTTCATACTGTTTTTTAATATATGAATTGCAATTTGCATCGGTACTTGTTTGTTCGCAATATTATCTTTTTCGTACAATCTTGACTTGATTAATTCCAGGTACCAATCGCAAAAATCTCCCCAGAAAAACGCGTGCATGGAATCCATATATTCACTAAACCTGAAATTCTTCAGAGCCTGGGTTATTTTAGGGATTGTTTGCGCATAGCGGCTAAGGATCCAACGGTCTGCAAGTTCCAGTTTGTCTGAATGACCCTCACAGAATTTTGAAAAATCCAGGTTAAGATCTACATGCTCGGCATTCATCCACAGAAATCGGAATGCGTTCCAAATCTTATTTGAAAAATTTCTACCGATCTCAAAATCACCTTTAGTCAAATTGATATCATGCCCCTCAACCGATAATGACATTATTGAATAGCGCACCGCATCGGCGCTGAACTTTTCGATCATTTCGAGAGGGTCGATGCCGTTGCCGAGAGACTTGCTCATTTTCCTGCCATCCGCATCCCGTACAATTCCATTAAAATAAATATGCTTAAATGGAACCGCTCCTTTGAATTGCAGTCCGGCCATTATCATCCTGGCGACCCAAAAAAAGATAATATCCGGTCCGGTAACCAGCGTTGAAGTCGGGTAAAAATATTCCTGGTCTTCCGTTTCTTCAGGCCAGCCCATGGTGGAAAATGGCCACAACCAGGATGAAAACCAGGTATCCAAAACGTCAGGATCCTGATTGATATTGTTTTTGCCACATTTCGAACAAATCACTGGTGCTTCCCGCAAAACCATCATCTCATTACAATCCTGGCAGTAATACACCGGAATCCGATGCCCCCACCAGAGTTGCCTGGAGATACACCAATCACGGATGTTTTTCATCCAGTTTTCATACACGCCAACCCAGCGAGTGGGCAGCATTTGAATATCGCCATCCTGAACAGCTTTCAACGCGGGATCGGACAGGGGCTTAATTTTCACGAACCATTGTTCAGACAAGTAAGGCTCAATGACTGTATTACACCTTTGGCAATGCCCAACAGAATGTACATGTTTCTCAATTTTTTCTAACAGCCCCTGTGATTTTAACGAGATAACCAGTTTCTTTCGAGCCTCAAACCTGTCCATCCCATCATAGGGACCGGCTTTCTCATTCATCTTGCCATCAGGACCGATTACGATAATAGAGGGCAGATTGTGACGATGGCCAAGCTCGAAATCATTGGGATCGTGCGCAGGTGTAATCTTAACGGCGCCAGTACCCAAAGTCCGGTCAACAGCTTCATCTGCAACAATGGGCAGCTCCCGTTTCAAAATGGGCAAAATAGCAGTTTTACCTATAAATTTTTTGTATCTTTTATCGTCCGGATGAACCGCTACAGCTGTATCACCCAACATGGTTTCGGGCCGGGTAGTCGCTACAATAATTGAATCTTTAGAGTCCACAATCGGATAATGAATATACCAAAGAGAACCCTCGCGATCTGAGTGATCGACCTCTTCATCTGAAATCGCAGTTTGACAGCGTGGACACCAATTGATGATATACTTGCCGCGATAAATCAGACCTTTCTCGTAGAGTTGAACGAAGGCCTCGATAACCGCTTTGGACATGTCTTCATCCATAGTAAATTTGGTTCGGGACCAATCACAGGAAAAGCCAAGTTTTCTTAATTGCTTGAGGATAATGTCACCTTGTTTTTCCCGCCATTGCCAGACCATTTCCACAAATTTTTCCCTGCCCAGATCGTGCCGGGAAAGACCTTGTTCTTTCCTGAGTGACCGTTCTACGACATTTTGTGTGGCGATACCGGCGTGATCGGTGCCGGGAAGCCAAAGCGCATTATACCCCAGCATACGATAAAACCGGGTGAAAATATCCTGGATAGTGTTGGTAAACGCATGCCCCATATGCAGACGGTCAGTGACATTAGGAGGAGGAATCACAATGGTAAATGGCTTTTTAGCTGGATCTGGATCCGCTTTAAAGTATCCCGAATTTTCCCAATTAGAATATACCCGGTCTTCTACCTGTTTAGGGTCGTAATGTTTTGAAATCTCTTCTCGCATAACTCGTAATATTCATTTGAAGTTTGTATTTAACTCTAAAATAATGGCAACTAATATAGAATAATTCAATAGCTAAATCAATTATATGTTGGCTGGCAGCCCAATGCACAAATGAATATATTCCACTTATTGATCTTTTTTTTATTAAGTATAATCTGTAATTAGCCGCCCTGGATGAAACCGATAAATTTAGATTACTTTTCCAATTTTCACCTTTCACTATTTTAAAATGGAAAAATAGCTTGACTAATTAATTGGTATTTTATATAATACCACATATGAATATATGCAATGTAGTAATTGATACAAATGTAATTATTTCCGCTCTGCGATCTAAGAGAGGTGCTTCTTATAAACTAGTAAATATGCTAGACAGTAATAAACTTAAAACCAATATTTCAGTTCCTCTAATTTTAGAATATGAATCAGTCGCTCTTAGTTATTTGGATGATTTTAATTTAACGGAATCAGATATTAAACATTTTCTTGATTATTTATGCAGGATTGGAACGAGATGTAAAATATTTTATTTATGGCGCCCTTATTTAAATGATTCTAGAGACGATTTAATACTAGAATTGGCGTTGAATTCACAAAGTGACTATATAATATCTTACAATAAAAAAGATTTTAAGAATGTTAAAAGTTTAGGTATTACTGTATTGTCGCCAAAAGAATTGTTACAAATCTTAGGAGAAATAAAATGAGTACAATGAGCATAAGAATTCCGGATTCGCTTCATAAAAGGGCTAAAGAACTGGCAAATCAAGATAACGTATCGATGAATCAATTTATCACCTTGGCATTAGCTGAAAAAATATCAGCTTTGGATACGGAAAATTATTTGGAAGAGCGGGCATTACGTGGAAGTAAAGAAAAATTTCTAAAGGTATTAGAGAAAGTTAAAGATGTAAAGCCTGAAGAGTATGATCGTTTAGAATAACTAAGGTAAAGTGCGATCAACTAAGAACATTACGCCTGGTATGTTTATAGCTCTTCGGCTTCACACAGGATAAACTCCGCGAGGAGAAATCTTATATCTAACAAATTATAAATTAGGACCAAGAAATTTCTCTTCGTAAACTCCTCGAAATGACAATATTATAATTATTTACAAATATTATCTAACAGTATGGAGGTAAATAGTGAAAGTTTTGGGAATTCGATTTTGTACGGTTTCAAAAAAAGGGAAGGAACTGTCTGATTTTTTGAAGGACGGCCTGGGCTTGCCTACATTATTTGGCGATGGAACGGATAGCGAGTCTGAGTCAAAAGAATTCCGTGGTAATGTATTTCCGGCCGGCACAAGCTGGATCGAGGTCTGGCCGGAAGGGCCGGAAATGCCCGAAGGAATAATGCTGCAAATCGTGGTGGACAATGCTGATAAATGGGCCGAGCAGGCCAAAGCCAATGGACTTACCCCCTATGGTCCCACGGATGCTCACGGAGAACGCATATACTACCTGCAAGCGCCAACAGGATTGGCTATAAGCTTTCAGTCAAAACTAGCGCGGGAATAAAATTTTACTCGTATTTTTTAATATAACATTTATTTTTGCTTGACTAAAACAAATCAATAAGGTATCTTTCGCCTAAAGTTTGACAATTTTTCCAATAAAAACTTCACATCAACCAATCAATTAGAGGTGATCGCTATGGCACAAAAAGCTGGGAAATTTAATTGTACGAGATTTACCGTTTTTGCAATAACTATTTTAGCATTCGTTTTTGCAGTTGAATCACTTGCCCAACCCAATCCCTACAGCATTGTTGAGAACTGGGCCAAGCTCCCCCAGGGCAGAAACTGGGGAGCGACAAGCGCGGTATATCCAGCAAGTGACGGCAATTTATGGGTAGCCGAACGATGTGGCCAAAACAGCTGTGTCGGAAAAGAGGAAGTCCCTCCCATCCTCCTATTCGATCCTTCCGGGAAATTGCTGAAAAGCTTCGGGGCCGGATTGTTGGTCTGGCCGCATGGGATTAATGTTGATAAAGATGGTAATGTGTGGATAGCCGACGCCCGTGGAGAAGACGGTAAAGGCCACCAAGTTTTGAAGTTTAGTCCGGATGGCAAGTTGTTGATGACACTGGGCAAAGCCGGAGTCACAGGAGAAGGTCGGGATACCTTCAATGGGCCGTCAGATGTTTTGGTTGCTCCCAATGGCGATATTTTCGTTGCAGACGGCCACGGCGCCGGAGGCAATAACCGCATAGTCAAGTTTTCCAGCGCGGGAAAATTCATCAAATCCTGGGGGAAAACCGGATACGGACCCGGTGAGTTTCGCGACCCTCACGCGCTCGCAATGGATTCTCAGGGCCGGCTGTTCGTCGGTGACCGGGGAAACAGCCGGATCCAACTCTTTGACCAGGAAGGAAACTATATCACTACCTGGACACAATTTGGCCGGCCGAGTGGAATTTTCATAACGAAAGATGATATCATGTACGTGGCTGACTCGGAGTCAAATACGCGACGTAATCCTGGCTGGAAAAGGGGCATCCGGATCGGCAGTGCCAAAGACGGCTGGGTTACGGCTTTCATTCCTGATCCTGAACCGGACCCGGATAATTCCGGCACCAGCGGAGCGGAGGGTATTGCGGCTGATGCAAAAGGTAACGTGTACGGGGCAGAAGTCGGTCCACGGAAGTTGACTAAATATGAGAAGAAATAGCCTCGGTTTTTTGCTAACATCCTCAAAGTTCAGAACAGCCAAGGAGCCTATAAGATATTAATCGATGATTTGTTTTGAATAAAATATAAGCATTATAATGTGGATTAACGAAAAGCCTAAAACACCCAAAATTGAAGGATAACAAAACATTTATTATTGAATAACGCCTGGAATATAGATTTGATAACTTTCTGGCGTTATTAATTTTTGATTTAAAATATTTTTACATTTCCCTCCCCCACTTTGGACCTATACCATAACTTCCTATATCCAATCCATCCCTAAATTACGTTGTTAAAACCATTCAAGAAACTAAAATCTAAATTTAGTTGTTATAGGTTAAACATTGATTTTGAATTCCGGAATTTGAGATATTTATTTTTTTAAAGCCTTGGACATAAACATCATTCGAAAAGGAGAAAACATGATCGGAAAAATAATAAATTTAGCTTCATGATTCTATTATTTACCACTGTCTTCTATTCTTGCAGCAATGACTCCAGTACAGGACCTCAGAATCCAACGGTAATTAGCAGCGCTACTTTCGCCTTTATTCACAGAACTTTTCACTCCAACTTGTGCAACCTCAGGCTGTCATAATGGTTTTGAACGACCAAATCTTAGCAGTGGAACTGCATATAATAGTATTCTGAATGTCCAAAGCACGCGAACCTTGGATTATATTGAACCTGGTAAACCTGATAACAGTTATTTATTTCGAAAATTAACAGGAGTAAGTATCTCGGGAGGACTCATGCCAAGACGCGGATCTGCACTTTCAGCCGCGGTTATCGATTCAATAAGAGTATGGATCGAAAATGGAGCACTCAATAATTGAGGGCTAATGGTTGTAAGTTATCATAATTGGGGGCATTTAATTTTAGTATTCAACTGCATGAAATACTTATCTATTCATTAAATTCAATTGAAGTGCTAGAATATTTGAACAATTTTTAAACATGACTATAACAATTGACATAGACAAATTACCCCTTCATTCGGATCCGAAAATAATGAGTGGCACAACTGTATTCATCGGAACGCGTGTTCCGGTTGAAACTTTATTTGATTACATTGCAGACGGTTGTTCACTTGATGAATTTCTTGATAATTTTCCCTCAGTAAAAAAGGAAGATGCTTTAAAAGTGCTGAACATCGCCCGTGAAGTTTTCATTAAGACATAATTGCCGGAATGAGAATCCTTATTGATGAAAGCCTTCCCCGCTATTTAACAAGTATTTTTAAAGATCACTCAGCAGAAACAGGGCAAGAAAAAGGATTGTCTGGTATTAGCAACGGTGATTTATTGGCTTTCGCTGAAAATAAATATGACATTTTTTTAAGTAGCGATAAGAATTTAAAACATCAACAGAATTTACATAATTACAACCTTTCGATTATCATCTTGCCATCGAATAAGCTTAGTGACATCAAATCCATTGAAACTAAACTATTAATTGCTGTTGATAAAATCCTACCTAATACTTACATCGAGTTCTAGAATTTGAAGCAGTTCTTTCCATCTCCTAACTTGCTGCAAATTGCTTATTCCAATAGTAGACATAGAAAATCAATTATAATCCGGCTAACTGATGAATCTTTCGCACAACATTCTCAGGATTATGGTGCTCTTTCACCCACTCGCGGCTTCGTATGCCTACTCTTTCCCGTAAATGGCGATCCTCGATAAATGGCTTTAAGTTTCGCTCTATGGATTCACTACTAATTTCTATAAACGGGTGATCCTTATTTTTTTCATCGAATCCTTTTGCCAGCGAACTAGCTGCAGGTATTCCCATCGCCATGGCCTCGAGAGAATTGATACCATAGCCAAGATCACCAATTTGATCGACGAAAATATCGCATGTGGCTTTTAGTTCGATTGCTCTTTCATAGGGAAGATTCTCGATCAGAACAATTTCAATACTAAAGGTACTTTTTAGGTCGTTTAAAACAGCTAGTATTTCATCACTTCCCTTTGCTTCTCTGTTCGTAGGTGCATGTCCAATTCGAACCGTCTCACCAGGTTCTTTTTTAACAAGCTCAAATCGATCAAGGCTAAAAGGAAAAAAAACATGGTGAATATCGGGGTGAAAATAAATATGATCGAACTCTACTGTCACATTCAAGTCAGATAGTTCATCGATTTCCGGGATAACTCCTCTTACACGTAAATCGCTACCGGTATAACAACAAATAACTTTCTTCCCATATTTTTTTAGATTTTTGATGGTCCTTCCATCCCGATAGAATTCCAATCCCCCATCTAATTGCACGATATCAAAACTTAAGAGATCCAAATCTGACAACAATCTGTTGATTTTTTTTTGCCAAATTTTTTCTCTTATTTGAATCAATGATTTTTCAAAAACTCCATTAGGAGACCAATATTTTGGAATCTGTTTGGGGATTTGATGGATATTATGAATCTTCATTACGGATGGGTCAGATACAAATCGCTTTAAAACGCCTATCCCAGGTGTAGTCATAAAAGGTAAATTCAAACAAATACCCTTGTTGGATGCAAAACTGCTTTTGCCCAGGGTTACCAGGTGACTGTCAAAACCCATTTTCCTCTCTGCTTCAACAAATGCAAACGGGACACCGGCAGTATTAAAAGGAGCTATGTGAAGTATTTTCTTCAGACTCATTTTATAGTGAACACCAATTCATTAACCTGGATAATTCATGAATCATGTTTTTAAGCTTAAAACTTCCAATTATGTCATCCCGTCGTGAAACGGGATCTATTTCCATACATATGAAAAAGCAGAATATTAAGCATAAAAATAGGGTTAAATGATCTTTTCTTGGATTACAATTATAAGGTTTATGAATAGGTCAGGTTAAAATAATTTAATCAGAATTTAGACTCGGGCAAAAATAACTAAAAAAGTTTTGGTACTTACAGTATCTTTATCGACTTTTTTTTGTTGATATGTTGAAGCACTTAATCCTAAAACTGAATACGGAAACCCGAAACAATATCGAAATTCAAATATTCAAAAATAGTTGACTGCTGTAATTTTGGGTCACTTCTGAATTCGTTATTGTGATTTGTTTAGAATTTCGAGCTTATTAATTAGGATTTACTTTTCGTTGATCTGTCTCAGACTTTTTTTCATATGCAATCTACGAAAGGCTTAGTAATCTTACAGATTTTTCCTTTACATTTCACGCACAAAAGTATCTCTGAAAATTCCCATTGAACCAAAATTTTCCTTGAATCGAGCCAGACCGTGGTTCGGTTTCATATTCACAGTGAATATACCAAAATCGAGGTAACGGTAACCTTTCTCGATTGAGAGCCTGTAAATTTCAAAAAAAAGTAAATTTACTGCTCGATATTCTTGAAAAGTTTCATTATGGGAAATGTAAAATGCAAGAGTAACAAGTTCATTGCAATGAAACATAATTACACCGGCTATCATTTCTTCATTTAGATAAGCCCCGTATAATTTTATATGTTGTGGGAAAAGTTTAATAAGAGCTTTGAGTTCCGTCAAAGTGTGTGTGGGTTGAACATCATGTCTCAATTTTAAATTCTTCTTCAATATTGCGTAAAATGTGTCAAGATCATTTGATTCCCTGAATGTCACACCCAATTTTTGAGCTTTGCGTACGGCAGTCCTGGCCTCACTTTTGAAATGTGATAATATTTCATCCTGAACAAAATTAAGAGTAATAAAACTGGACACCTCTCGTTTTTTGTAAGTAAACAGGTTTGATATTAATGCAAAATCGATATAATTATTTATTTTATCAGAATAAAAAATAGGCGGGTTGGTTAGTTCAATTTTTTTGAAACCGGTAGATTTTACATATTCCAATAAGCATTCGACCAATTGGAGAGACACTTTGAATGTTATTGTTCTTGGAATAACAAGACCGCCGAATGATGCCCCCGGATGGGATATCAATTTGTCATCAACAACGGCAGCAGGTATTACTCCAATGATTTTTTTATCTTTCTGGAAAATTAATGAATGGTCCTGGAATCTTGTAGCTTGATGATAGTTTAGAAACTTTCGGGTATGAAATATAGTGCCATTATTGGCAGACCACACAAATTCATCCCAACGACCCTGCCAATGGGAAGAACACAAGCTAATTTTGAGCATTTGCTTAGATTTATTTCAACCGGTAGTGTTCTTTAAATTCGAAAACAATTTTACCAAAATAGCTTTTTGAACATGCATACGATTTTCTGCCTGGTCAAAAACGACAGATTTTGGACCATCGATTACACTGTCTGATATTTCATCGCCACGATGGGCCGGCAAACAATGAAGCACTATAGAATTTTCTTCGGCATGAGACACTAAGGAATCATCTACCTGGAAATTTTTAAAGTCTAACTTTCGTCTTTCGCTATCTTTTTTCTGGCCCATACTCGTCCAAACATCCGTGTAAATAACGTCTGCATTATTTGCAGCCATTTTTGGATTTCGAAATATTTGAATCTGGCTTAGATTCGCTCTTTTTGCAAGGGATAGAATTTCTTTATCAGGATCATAACCCTCTGGAATTCCCAGGTTTAAGCGAATTGGAATTCTCGCGGCAAAGTTCAACCAGGAATTGCAAACATTATTACCATCGCCAATGTAAGCAATCGTCAGATTTTCGATTTTGTTCTTTTTTTCCAGAATCGTAAAGACGTCTGCCATAATCTGGCATGGATGCAATAGATCAGTTAAACCATTTACTACCGGGACGGTTGAATATTCCGCCATCTCAAGAATATCCTCATGGCCAAACAAACGCGCCATAATTACATCGTTGTAGCGAGAGATCACTTTCGCAACATCGCTGACCGACTCTCTTTTGCCAATCTGAATATCATTAGGTCCTAAATAAAGCGCATATCCACCTAACTGGTACATCCCCACTTCAAATGAAATTCTGGTTCTAGCAGATGGCTTCTGAAAAATCATTGCCATGGTTTTTCCCTTAAGCGGTTGATATGGCACATCGTTTTTCTGCATTTGTTTAATCTCTTTAGATAACTCTAAAATCTCATAGATTTCATCATCAGTTAAATCCGTAATCGCCAGAAAATCCTTCCGCACCTCAATCCTCCAATATCAAATTATTAGTTCAAACTTCTGGATTTATAAAATGTACCGGCTTAAGTCATAATCTTTCACAATACTGTCTAATGTGTTGCGTACTACTTTAGCGGTAACCTCAATTTTGTCTTGTTTTACATCCGGGATATTAAATAAAGCATCCTCCAATAGAGTTGTCATAATTGTATGCAACCTTCTTGCGCCGATGTTTTCTGTTTTTTCATTTACATCCGTGGAATATTTTGCAATTTCTTTAATGCCATCTTTTTTAAAGACCAGTTTCACACCTTCTGTTGCTAGTAAAGCAGTGTACTGTTTTGTAAGTGCATTCTCCGGTTCTGTTAATATTCTTACAAAATCTTCATTGGTAAGGCTTTGAAGTTCAACACGAATTGGGAATCTTCCCTGCATTTCAGGAATTAAATCAGATGGTTTGGAAACGTGGAATGCACCTGACGCAATAAACAGGATATGATCCGTTTTAACTATCCCATATTTTGTAACAACATTGGTTCCTTCAACTATTGGAAGTAAGTCTCTTTGGACACCTTCACGGGAGATATCCGGCCCGGATTTAGAATGCGGGCCGACAATCTTGTCAATTTCATCCAAAAAAACAATTCCCGAATTTTCAGCGTTATTTATTGCTTCACGAACGACTTCATCCATATCAATAAGCTTATGTGCCTCTTCTTGTTCAATTACTTTTCTCGCCTCTTCTATTGACATCTGTCTTTTTTTATTCTTTTTAGGCATCAAACCGCCAAAAATTTCCTGGAGATTGATCCCCATATCTTCGACACCCATCGGTGAAATCACCTGCATCATTGGAATGCTTTCGTTCGGTACCTCAATTTCTACTTTGCGGGATTCAAATTTACCTTTTCGCAGCAATAGTCGCATTTTTTCACGCGTTTCTTTATAAGTGCTTTCACTTTCTGCTGAAAGTGATGTAGCAGGTGTTTCAGATGAAGCAGATTCTCGTTTTTTGCTTGGCGGCAGAAGTAAATCCAATAATTTTTCTTCTGCTAATTCTTTGGCTTTTCCTTTGACTGCTTCGGTCATTTTTTGTTTGACCATATTCACAGAAATGTCAACAAGATCTCGAATTATCGAATCTACATCACGTCCTACATATCCCACTTCCGTAAATTTTGATGCTTCGACTTTGAGAAACGGCGCACCCGATAACTTTGCCAGACGGCGAGCAATCTCGGTCTTACCGACTCCGGTTGGTCCAATCATAATGATATTGTTGGGCATAATTTCTTCCCGTAAATCCTCAGGTACTTGAAGCCTTCGCCATCTATTACGCAATGCAATTGCAACGGATTTCTTTGCTTTATCTTGCCCAATAATATATTTATCCAGTACAGCTACAATTTGTTTTGGAGTAAGTTCTTGCATCAATTCCTCTATTACAGGGTTTCAATAGTCAGATGATCGTTTGTGTATACACATATTGAAGCTGCTATTTTTAAAGATTCTTCGACAATATCTTTTGCGTTTAATTCTGTATGATTCATCAAAGCTCTTGCAGCGGCTAATGCGTATGAGCCCCCTGAACCTATGGCTACGATATTGTCATCAGGTTCAATAATATCGCCTGTGCCTGAAACAATCAAAGCATGCTCTGCATTAAGAATTGCCAATAAAGCTTCTAACCTTCGCAGGTAGCGATCGGATCTCCATTCTTTGGCCAGTTCCACAGCTGCTCGATTTAAGTTGCCTCTATATTCCTCCAGTTTAGCCTCAAATTTTTCGAAAAGTGTGAACGCATCTGCGGCCGATCCTGCGAATCCGGCTAATATGGTATCTTTATAAACTCTGCGGATCTTTATTGCTTTTCCTTTCATTACCGTCTCATTCAAGGTAACCTGGCCATCTCCGCCTATTGCGACCTGCCCATCCTTGCGGATGCCGAGAATAGTGGTAGAACGAAATTTTAGTGAATCATTCTGCATCAATTTCATCTTATGTTTTTCAGATATTTTAGAAATTCACTGTTTGTACTCAAGATCAAAGTAGTATTGGTATTCATGGTCGTCCGGTAAGATTCCAGAGTCTGCAAAAATGCATAGAAATCAGGATCTTTGTTATATGCTTCCGCATAGATTTTTGTTGCCTCGGCATCTGCTCTGCCCTTAATTTCCTGTGCTGTCCTATAGGCGCCTGAAGTAATAATCTGGAATTCTTTTTCTCTTTCACCATCGATTTGCGCTTTCCTACCGCCGCCCTCAGACCGATATTTTTGTGCAATTCGCTTACGTTCGGAAATCATTCTTTCATAAACCTTTCGCCGGACATCTTCACGGTAATTGATCCTTTTAATTTTAATATCTAATAATTCAATCCCATATTGCGGCATAATTTCCGCTGCTTTATTTAAAATCAACTTTGTGATCTGTTCACGGCCTTTTACAATTTGCGTAACGTCAGTCTCCAAAGTCTCCAACCCAAAACTTTCCTGTTCCTCAATAGTGGTCTCTAATTCTCTATTACTGTTTCGGACGACTTCGATCAACAAATTCTCAGAGATGAAATTTCGCGTAGCGCTTTCAATGATATCATCTAACCTGCTATGAGCGTTTTGTTCATTAGTTACCGATTGATAAAATTTAAGGGGCTCAACAATACGCCATCGTGCAAAAGTATCCACCCAAATATAACGTTTATCTTGGGTTGGGACTTCATTGGGGTCGCCATCCCATTCAAGAATTCGTTTGTCAAATGATTTGACCTCTTGAATAAATGGTAATTTAAAATACAAGCCGGCATCTTTAATGATTCTTTTCGACTTGCCAAATTGAAATACGATCACTTGTTCGGTTTCATCAACTGTAAATGCTGAAGAAAGTAGTATGATTAATGTTAAAAAACCTGCTGCCAATCCTAAAATTCTGGATTTTTTCATTGCACTGCCTCCTTTTTCATGAGTTGAAGAAGAGGAATCACTCCCTGTTGGTCTTCATCTATAATATAGATACTTTCCATATTTGGAAGAATGTCAAGCATTGTCTCGAGATATAACCTTCTTCTTGTAACTTCTTTTGCTTTTTTATACTCATTCCAGACTGCCAAAAACCTCTCAGCATCACCTAAGGCACGATTGGTGCGATTGGTATGATAACCTTCTGCCTGGGTGATGGTTTGCTGCGCTTCACCTTTAGCTTGTGGAATAACCTTGTTGTAGCCTTCTAAAGCTTCATTAATAATTCGCTCTTTTTCCTGCCGCGCTTCATTCACTTCATTAAAGGCTGGTTGAACCGGTACCGGCGGATTTACATCTTGCAATTTAATGGTTTGAATTTCCAGCCCGGTTTCAAATTCATCCAATAATTTTTGGGTGAGCTCTTGCGCTTTTAATTCGATATTCTGACGACTTAATACGATTACCTCATCCACACTATGATCTCCAACCACCATTCTCATCACAGATTCGGAAACATCCCTCATGGTTTCAACTACATTTCTCACATTAAATAAATATTTAACCGGATCCTTAATCCGGAATTGGACAATCCACTCAACCAAAGCTGAATTTAAATCCCCTGTTAACATAAGTGATACCTCTTCAAAACTTCGCGAATCAAACTGTGACCGCACACCCGCTGAAACCGTACGAAAGCCAAACTCTTCTTTATATACTCGTTGGATTTTTACTTTTTCCACAGTTTCAAATCCAAAGGGTAATTTAAATTGAAGACCGGGATCTTCAGTTCTCACGTATCTTCCAAACCGTTGAATCACACCGACTTCATCTGCGTCCACGGTATAAATCGTTGAAAATAACAACCAAATCGCTAAAATCCCACCAATAATTCCAAAAATAACAAATTTTGGAATTTCCGGAAGTTCAATTTCAGTATCCCCTACCATAATTTTTTTTCTTGCCATTTCGCTTACCTCCCATTTGAATATTATTTTTTTTTATAGTTGCCGTCTCAATCTTGCAACTGGAATTTTCATCTGTTCACGATATTTAGCCACTGTTCTACGGGCAAGAGGATAGCCCTTTTCCGCAAGTAGTTTTACAAGTTTTTGGTCGTTCAGAGGTTTATGTGGATCTTCATTATCAATTATATTTTTAATTACATCTTTAAACTTTCTGTTTGAAACCTCTTCACCCGTACTGGTGGTCATCTTTTCACTAAAGAAATATTTTATTTCAAAAACCCCATAATCGGTTTGAACATATTTGCCATTAGATACACGGCTAATGGTCGATATATCCATATTCACTTCTTCAGCTATATCTTTCAGAATCATAGGGATAAGTTGTCCCGGACCCTTATCGAAAAAATCATGCTGCTTTTCGACAATTTCTGTCATTACCCTAAAAATAGTCGCCCGGCGTTGATGAATGGAATTGATCAGCCATCTGGCATTTTCTAATCTTTTTCGAATAAAACTCTTAACTTCCGAGGATACTTTTTTTCCACCTGATAACATCTGCCTATATCCCCTGTTGATGCGTAGATTTGGGATATTGGATTCATTCAAGGAAACAACAAATTCATCGTCAACTCTTTCAACGATTACATCAGGGATTACATAATTCTGATCCTGGGAGATATAGCCTTCGCCTGGCTTTGGATTTAGCTTTGAAATCTCCTCCATAGCTGCTTTGACAGCGTTCAGAGAAACCTCCATTTTCTTAGCAATTTTTTCAAACCGCTTATTCTTAAAATTTTCAAAATGGTCTCTTACCATCTCCATTGCTTCAGTGTGATCTTCCATTTGTTCTAACTGGATTAACAAACATTCCCGAAGATTCCTTGCCGCAATGCCGACTGGTTCGAACGTTTGAATAAGCCGAAGAGCTTTTTCTACTTCCTCTTTTGAGATTTCTAGATTTAAAGCAATCTCTTCCAATTCAATGATCAGGTACCCATCTTCATTAATATTCCAGATGATATTTTCACCGATCATAACTTCTTTTTCCGGAAGGCCAATGATTTCATGGAGTTGTTCAAGAAGATGTTCGCACAAAGTCTTTTTACTGACATTCGGACGTTCAAAATCTTCAATATTCGGATCTTTGGGAATCTTGAATTCGTATTCGTCATCACCCCCTATTAAATCCCAATCGATCTCTTCTTCCTTCTCACTATCAGCGGAATCGTTATCCTCTTCTTTATTCTTGGAATCTTCAGAAACTTCTTGCTCCAAAGAAAGTTCAGCCGTATCGTCATCCATTTCAAGATCCTCATCAAGGACTTCTTCCAAAAGAGGGTTTTCCTGCAATTCAATTTTAATGCGCTGCTCCAGTCTAATAAGCGGTAATTGCAGTAATGTCGAAAGTAATACCTGTTGAGGTGATTGGGTTTGATGCAAACCCATTGTTAGTCTTTGACTTAACATCCTAAAACCAATTCAATTTATCTTAAAATTTCCATTTTTTCTATCGATTCAACTTAAATTTATCTCCTAAATAGAGCATTTTTGTTTCAGAATCGTTGGCAAGGAATTCAGATGTTCCTGATTTTAGCACACGACCATCATAAAGTAGATATGCTCTATCGGTAATTTCCAATGTTTCATGGACATTATGATCAGTAATCAAAATTCCGATCCCTTTTTCTTTTAAATTCCTAATGATATTTTGGATATCATCTACAGCGATGGGATCAATCCCTGCAAAGGGCTCATCAAGTAAGAGAAATTTTGGATTGAGTACAAGCGCTCGAGAGATTTCAACACGGCGTCTTTCGCCACCGGATAAATTATATGCTTTATTTTTTCGAATATGTGTCAAACCAAATTCTTCAAGTAAATGTTGTAATCGACCTTCCTGCTCGCGCACGGAAAGCTTTAACATTTGCAGTATCGAAATAAGATTCTCTTCTACTGTTAACTTTCTAAAAATTGATGGCTCTTGTGACAAATAGCCAATGCCCAACCGAGCCCTGCGATACATCGGCATTTTTGTCATTTTAGCGTCATTCAAGTAAATATCACCGCCATTCGGTCGTATCATTCCGACAATTATATAAAACGTTGTTGTTTTTCCAGCACCATTCGGACCCAGTAAACCGACAATTTCACCCTGGTTAACATTTATGCAAACCTCTCTAACAACCTGTCGTTTTCCGTAGTATTTCACCAGGTTTTCGACTCTTAGTAAATTTCGATTATTTGATTCCATAACGTTGCTAGAAAATTATTATTT
Organism: candidate division KSB1 bacterium; assembly: GCA_022566355.1. Taxonomy (NCBI): domain Bacteria; kingdom Pseudomonadati; species Candidatus Zhuqueibacterota bacterium. The sequence continues at coordinate 23,296 of JADFJB010000005.1, read as the reverse complement.
TTGCAATGATTTGATTTTTGATTTTGGGGGATAAAATCGCCCTCGGGATACTTCCGGATCACCCAGGACAGTTACTTCTTTGACTAACCCTTTGTCAAAATCGATTGCAAGCTCATCACCCAAAATCTGGTTAATTCCTTGAACTTTTCCGTCTTCAATAAGATGATAGATACTTATCGCCTGACCTTTTACTTTAATGTGCCGTACAGAATCATCTTTAATATCAATCCAAATTTCAGCTCCTGTCAATTGATCAGAAGCGGGATTATTTTCAATTTTAAAATTAGATAGCATTTCCCCTTTTCCTTTTAAGTATATTTGCCTCAATGAATCATTTTCAAAAAACATCTCGATTTGGTCTGCTTTCATATTTTTGTTATTTTGCGATATTCGCGGGTTATCTTTAATGATAATCCGGTTTTCCTTTTGGTGAAATTCCGCAAAATTTGATTGAGCGATGATATTGTTTTGTGTAATCACGACGCTATCTTCAGCAATGGCGACTTTAGTTGAATCAAAATAAGTGATGATCCCTGACTCGATGGTGATTTCAGGGTTTCCCAAACTGTCAGTTTTAACAAACTTCGGATCGACTTCCAATAATAACTTCTGCAATTTTTTATCATACGTTAATTTTTCACAAGTCACAATAACGTCGCTCTCCAAATCAACAAAACGAACATTATTATTTGCATAGACCATATCCTTAAAGGCTTCGTGTATTATTTCATCTGCAAATATCTTCTTTTGATTTATAACCAACTCCACATTACCCCGCGCCAATTCTCTTTTTGGATCGGAATAAAATTCAAAATAATCAGCCAATAAAGTCCGACTGCTATCATGATAAAATACATTTCCTTTAAAAACCGCTAAATCCTGATCGTCGTAAAATAGCGCACGATCACAACGAAGCTCCTGGTTTCCTTTACGAAAATAGACATTACCGATAAGCTGAACAACTTTCTGGGAATTTATCATTTCATATTGCAGTTTATCCGAATCCCAGTAAGTTAATCCTGATCTATCCCACTTATTTTGTGCCTGTACATTTTGTGCAAACAGCAAAATTATGCATACAGAGAGTAAAAACCGAACGAACCTATTATTTTGTCTTGACCACTTTTGGGTCGTTTTCATCGTCATATTTTTAGTGATCCTGGTTGCTCCAAACAGTTACTTTATCCCAATATCAACTTGGCGCTTGGTGTGGCCTCTGCTCTTTTTAATTTCCCATTTACTGAAATCTGTTTCCGCTTCAAACCCATTCCCATAGATTGTATCTTGTTCAGTGACAATCATCACAAAATCGTTGGAAAGAATTTTCTTTTTGATGTTATCCCAGAACAGACTCTCTGTAAATAAAGTAATATCGGCGCTATCCGAGTGTGCGATAACATTTCCATGCGCTTCCATCAATGTCCTATCCTCTTTTAGCTTTCCTCTTTCTCCGGTTAACCAGCTTGTTTTTTCTCCGATTTTATTATAGAAGTCCACCCGAAATTTTTGATCAAACTCATATTCTTTTCTTTCATTAAATTGTGAAATATGATTAAACCATAACTTGGCAGTAACCTTCCCGTTTTCCGTAGCTTTAAAAGTCACATTCCAACTCTCTTGATCAGGCACTTTTATTTCCTCTTCCAACTCTTCTTGAGTGGAATTAGAATTCATACTACAACCAACTATCAGGTTGATAAATATTATTGGCCATAATTTAATCATATCCTTTATCATCGTTCATGAAACGAATTGATTAATCTGAATAATTCGTAAACTGCATAGCACGCAGAGGACACAAAGTTGTTTCCATAAGGCTTGACATCATGACTCTTTTTTCGTTTTGACTTTGAGTAAATCATTTAAGTGTTTGTTTTGTTTAAAATTCGTTCTCAGCGATCTCTAAAATATTTGTTTAAATACATTCCTAAGCCTACATATGATTAGTTAGTTAAACGATTCCTGATTATCATCGCAATATTTAATGACATACATTACGCTTAAACTGCTGTCTAAGTCACTTTGTCATATAGTCATTCAGTCATTAAGTCAATGACAACAAATGACACTTAATAATCAGAATTTGACAATTCATTTATGTTTGTTCTGAAACACACGTTATTTTGGAATCATTCCGCTAGGATAAACCAGCCCTCAACAAATCATGTAAATGAATCATTCCAATAGGTTGTTTTTCTTCGTTAATAACAATAATTTGGTTGATTGCGTTGATTTTCACAATATTCATCACATCGGTAGCCATCATGCCGGTTTTAGCTACTATCGGATTGGGTGACAAAATATCTCTCGCTCTGTATTTATAAAAATTAAGCTGCTTTTCTAGAAGCCGCCTTAAATCACCATCCGTAATGATTCCAACTAATTGATTATCCTCACCGATTACTGCAGTTGCACCGAATCTTTTTGATGTGATTTCAAACAAGACATCATGCAAAGTTGTATCTTCAAGCACCTTTGCCACCCGATTACCGGTAAACATTAAATCGTCTATTCTTAATGTTAACTTCCTGCCGATTGTTCCACCGGGATGTAATAATGCAAAATCCTCCAAACTAAAATTCCTGAGTTCGATTAAAGAAATTGCCAAAGCATCTCCCATTGCCAACGTAGCGGTGGTGCTTGCGGTTGGTGCCATATCAAATGGGCACGCTTCTTCATCCACGCTTACATCCAAAACGACATCGCTTCGAAGAGCAAGTTCAGACTGGGAATTGCCGGTAATAGAAATGATTGGAACTCCAATTCTTCGAAAAATGGGTAATATTTGAGTTATTTCGTCGGAATTTCCACTCTTTGAAATACAGATAGTCACATCATTTTTCATGACCATACCCAGGTCGCCATGTACACCTTCAGTCGGGTGTAAAAAATAAGCAGCTTTTCCCAAGCTGGTAAATGTCGCTGCTATTTTCTTCCCGACAATTCCGGATTTTCCGATTCCAGTAATAACCACTCTGCCAGTCGCATTGTGTATTATTTTTACAGCTTCATAGAAATTATCATCGATCCTGTTTTCAAGAACTCTTAAAGCTGCCGCCTCAATTCGAATCACCCTTTTGCCCCTTTCAATAATCTCAGTTTTATCAGCAAATTCTAAGTGATCCAAATCTTCAACTTCTATTTTTGACAATTCAACGGGCATATTCACCCCTATTCTTTTCTAATTTTTGCCAATCATTTAAAAAGTTTTTAATCCCAACATCAGTAAGTGGATGTTGAGCTAATTGTTTATAAACGGAAACCGGGGCTGTCACAATATCGACACCCATAAGAGCCAATTCTAAAATGTGCATAGGATGTCGAAGACTAGCGGCCAATATCTGGCTGGGTAATTCGCTGTAATTTTGCAATATCCGATGTATTTGTGAAATCATTTCGATGCCATCTATCGAAACATCATCTAATCGACCAACGAAAGGGATCAGGTAAGACACCCCGGCCTTTGCCGCCAAAAGGGCTTGTGATGGAGAAAATATCAGGGTGATACCGGTTGGAATTCCATCCAGTTCAAGCTTACGAGCCGCTTGGATGCCCTCTTGTGTAGCCGGAATCTTTATGACCACTTGATCTGACCATTTTGACATTTCATAACCTTCTTCCAAAATGCCGGACTCATCAAGTCGAATAACCTCAGTAAATATTGGCCCTTTGATCTCAGATGCTATCTCTTCTACAACATCCTTCATATCTCTACCTGATTTCATGATCAACGTCGGATTTGTGGTTACTCCATCTGCAATGCCCAGGTTCTTGGCTTCCCGTATGTCTTTGATTTCAGCGGAATCCACGTAAAACTTCATATTTGACTCTTTCTATTCTTTCCAGATTCAATAATCTAAAAATCAATTGCCATTATTTATGTCACTCTGCATGAAGTGAAGCCTCTCATAATGTTAATTTTATTAGAAATTCTACAAACCTGGAGATTCTTCGCTTTTACTCAAAACAAGCTAATTCATGTATTTTTTTGCAATCTGATCGAATTCTTTGACCTGGATTAAAAGACCCTTCAATTGCTGTAATGGCCACATACTCGATGCATCGCATTTAGCATTCTTACAATCCGGATGTGTTTCTATAAAAATAGCATCGACACCTGTGCTTACACCAGCCCTTGTTAACACTGGTACAAATTCAGGAGTCCCACCTGAGGGGCTGCTGGAAGGAACACCATAAATTCGGATGGCATGAGTTACATCGAAAACAACAGGATAACCGGTCTTCTGCATTATAGGAATAGAACGCATATCTACAACAAGATTATGATAACCAAAGACGCAACCCCGTTCTGTTAGCAGGATTTTTTCATTTCCCGTGCTTTCAATTTTATTTACAACTTTTCCCATATCTTCCGGATGTAAAAATTGGCCTTTCTTAACATTAATTACTTTCCCGGTTTTTCCTGCTGCAACAGTCAGACTGGTTTGCATCGAAAGGTATGCTGGAATTTGGATTACATCCAAAACCTCCGCGGCTTTTTGAGCCTGATTTGAATTGTGGATGTCGGACAGAATTGGAATATTAAATTCTTCTTTAACCTTTTCCAGCATTTCCAGACCTTCTTCCAACCCTGGACCCTGAAAATACTCTACCGACGATCTGTTATCCTTTGTAAATGAAGATTTGAAAATAAATGGTATCTCCAGTTCTTTGCAGAGCATTTGAATTGTGCCGGCGGTATCTGATAGTAATTGCTGGCTTTCGATCACACAAGGTCCGGAAATTAAAACGATGGGATTACCGCCACCCATTTGAATATCTTTTATATTTACTATCTTTGTCATCATATGAACTTCAAGCTTTATTTATCAAATTAAACGCATTAACGTTCACAGAATAATCTAAAGCGGCATGAATAAATTCTCTGAAAATAGGATGAGCCTTGGTTACACGGGATCGCAATTCTGGATGAAACTGAACTCCGATAAACCAGGGATGAGATGGCAGTTCGATAATTTCCACCAGGTCTTTTTTTGGATAAATCCCGCTTAAAACCAATCCGTGTTTTTGAAGAATAGATCTATAGTTATTGTTTAGCTCGTAACGATGACGGTGCCTTTCCCTGACTTCAGATTGTCCGTAAATTTTCTCAGCTAATGTATTCGAGCTAATCACACACGGATACGCTCCAAGACGCATCGTACCACCCATTTCATCAATATCAATTTGATCCGGCATAACATCAATAACCGGATGTTGTGTATCGTTTGCGAATTCAGTACTATTCGCTTGTTCAAGACCACATACATACCGGGCAAATTCAATTACAGCGCATTGCATACCCAAGCAAATGCCAAAATATGGGATGGAATTTTCACGTGCATATTTAGCGCCCTGGATTTTTCCTTCTACACCCCGATGACCGAAGCCGGGACAAACCAGGATACCGGAAACATCATGTAATAAATGTTCACTACCCTGTTCTTCAATATCTTCGGAATCAATCCATTTAATTTCAACATGGGTGTCGTTCTCAACACCAGCATGACTGCATGCTTCTATAATACTCTTATAAGAATCACGCAATTCCACATATTTGCCACATATCGCGATTTTTACTTTCTTGGCAGGATTCTTTGCTATATTAACAAACCGAGCCCAGCTTTCTAATTGCGGCTCTTCACATTTTAGTTGAAGTAATTCAACAACCAGTTTATCTAGCTTTTCTTTGTGAAATGTCAATGGAATTTCGTAAATCGTTTCGGCATCTTTTGCTTCAACAACCGATCTCGGGGAGACATTACAAAACAACCCGATTTTATCCCTTAAATCATCTGAAAGAGAAAACTCAGTTCGGCAAAGTAGTATATCAGGTTGAATACCGATTTCTCGTAGACGCATAACACTATGTTGAGTCGGTTTAGTCTTCAATTCACCCGAAGCTTTAATATGTGGAATTAAAGTAAGATGAATAAAAATGGCGTTATTCTTACCGACTTTTAAAGCAAATTGACGAATCGCTTCCAGAAAAGGCAAGCTTTCAATATCACCAACAGTACCGCCAATTTCCGTGATTACAACATCATAATGAGTGTCATTCTCTGCGACCGCCTTAATTCGGGCTTGAATTTCATCGGTGATGTGAGGAATGACTTGCACTGTTTGACCAAGAAAATCACCTCTCCGCTCTTTCGAAATCACAGTATAATAAATCTGTCCAGTTGTTGAATTATTCTTTTTCGACATGTTGATATCAATAAAGCGTTCGTAATGGCCCAGATCCAAATCTGTTTCAGCGCCGTCATCTGTCACAAATACTTCGCCATGCTGGTAGGGACTTAGCGTTCCGGGATCAACATTAATATAAGGATCAAATTTTTGGATAGTGACATTAAGCCCACGAGATTTCAATAGCCTACCAAGGGACGCACTAGCAATTCCCTTTCCAAGTGACGAAACAACTCCTCCGGTTACAAAAATATATTTTGTCTGAGATTCGGATGTTGTCATCACTGAATCAAGCATGTAATGGCTCCATAACGTTCATCAATTCTTCTACTTTCCGGATATCTTCCTTTACATCAACACAAACAGGGTTATAATTGGTTTGAATTACCTTTATGTTGAAACCGTTTTCTAATGCCCTTAACTGCTCCAACTTTTCTATTTTCTCAAGTCTTGTTTGAGGAAGTTCAGTTAGTTTAAGCAAAAACTCTTTACGGTAAGCATAAATACCAATATGCTGAAAATAATCAGCAATATTTAATCGATCATTTCGCGATTGAAAATCTCGATTGAATGGAATTGGTGCCCGAGAAAAATATAGCGCATTTTGGTTTTTATCAAACACAACTTTTACTGTGTTGGCACTATAGATTTCTTCCACATTATTGGCCTTACGGCATAAAGTAGCCATAATCACATTATCGTGTGAAAATGGTTCAATTAATTCATCGATTGCCTGGGGTGAAATTAGTGGTTCATCTACCTGGATATTTACAATTACATCAGCCTCAACTTGATCAGCTATTTCGGCGGCTCGATCTGTCCCGGTTTCGTGCTTGTTGCTGGTCATTAGTACTACACCACCAAAACCTTCAACGACTTGTTTTACTTTACTTTCATCTGTTGCAACAATGACTCTCTGTAATAATTTGGCTTGAATTGCACGCTCATAAACCCATTGAATCATCGGTTTTCCTGCTATCTTTGCTAATACTTTTCCCTGAAATCGAGTGGAGCCAAATCGTGCTGGTATTATTCCGATAGTGTGATTCTTAATTTTGTTTGGTATCATTATTATCCTGGGAGATTACTTTTGGCACACTAAAAAAGCCGTTGACTGTCTTTGGAGCATTCTTTGTAGCTTGTTCTGAAGTTAAACAGTCGGAAGTTTTATCCTCGCGCATTACATTCACAATATTTAGTACATGATGTGATGCCTCGACATTTTCCGTATCTAATTCATTCAATTTTTGTACGTAATTTAATATATCCGCCAATTGAATAGCTAACTTTTCCTTCTCAGGGTTCGTGAATTTCAGTTTTGCTAATTTAGCGATTCTTTCAACATCATCAATTGAAATCGACATACTTTCCTTCAAAATATTTCATAATAAGACTGATCAATTTATGGCAATTCAGGGAGAATGTCAAGAAAAGGCATGATTTTTGTAAAAAGTTATAAATCGGTAGAATTTGAAGGTAATAATTCCTGCAAACGTGATGATAATCTAGTATTTCTTTCTTGAACTTTGTTGTTTTTTATGGCCATTCCTAATGCTTTCTTTGTACCAATAAGTATCATTAATTCTCTTGCCCTGGTAACCGCCGTGTAAAATAAATTCCGTTGTAACATCAAATAATGCTGGGTTACGATCGGGATGATTACGACACGAAATTCAGAACCCTGGCTTTTATGTACCGTCGTTGCGTAAGCAAGTACTATTTCATCCAGATCGCTGAACTTATATTCAACCTGCTTTTCAAAAGTTATTGTCACCGTCTGATCTTTGAGATCGATTAATGTAATTTTTCCGATATCTCCATTAAATACATTTTTGTCATAATTATTCCTAATCTGCATAACTCGATCACCTAATCGGAATTCCTGTTGACCTTTTTGAATCGACAACTTATTTGGATTTACCCGAGACTGCAGGAGTTTATTCAAATTTTCCACACCCAGAGATCCTTTATGCATGGGTGTAAGAATCTGGATATCATTGATTGGATTATAGTTGTATCGACCGGGAAGTTTCTTGGTACATAATTCTATTATCAGCCCGGCTATTTTTTCAGGATCTTCTTCCTGAACAAATAAGAAATCTCCATAATCGTCTATGGGTTTAATTCTTTTATTTAGAGTGTTATTTGAAGAGTTACCAGGTTTATTCTTTCTTTTTAATTCAATTGTTAATCCCTGGTTTATGAGATGCGCGTTGCGAATTATGTCACTGTTTTCTGCTTGACGAAAAATTTGATCCAGGTTCACAACAGGTATTGTTTTGGATCGAATCATATCTTTCAAAACGTTACCGGGACCAACAGATGGAAGTTGATTGACATCACCCACTACGATCAAACGAGCCAAAAACGGCAATGCTTTTATTAGGCTATGAGTTAGTAAAATGTCTACCATTGACATTTCATCGATAATTAACACATCAAGCTGCAGAAGATTATTGTCGTTTTTACTGAAATGCCATCGTTTAGCGTCAAATTCCAATAACCTGTGGATAGTAACCGCTTTGTGTCCTGTTGATTCGGAAAGTCGTTTGGCGGCTCGACCTGTTGGGGCAGCTAATTTTACATTTTGTTTAAGATTTGAAAAAAGATGAATAATCCCTTTTATAAGTGTGGTTTTTCCCGTTCCAGGCCCACCTGTTATGATTAATATCTTTTCTCGCAGTGCTTTTAAAATGGCTTCCTTTTGTTTTTTATTAAATTCAAACCCCCGTTTCACATTTGTATTTAACCATTCCTCGAATAAATTACTGGAGAAACTTCGAAAACGAGTTTTCAATAATTTTATCATTAATTCGGCTGTTTCTATTTCTGCTCTATACAAATATGGCAAATAGACTTCGCCTTTTTCTTCAATCAAATGACCTAATTTCGTAAGATCATGATAAACATCTTGAATCAATGATTTTTCAACTTTAAGCAGCTCCGAGCAAGCTTCGACTAATTGTTCTTGCCGCAGAAATAAGTGTCCTTGATCTTTTGCCTGGTTCAAAGTATACTTGATGCCGGATTCTATACGGGCAGGCTCTGTTTCACTGACCCCGATATTTTTTGCGATCTTGTCTGCCGTGAAAAATCCAACTCCAAAAATATCTTCAGCTAACTGATAAGGATTTTTTTTAAGAACGGAAATTGACTGCGTGCCATATTCCTTGTAAATCTTAATGGCATATGTAGTACTAACTCCATGGCTTGCTAGAAAAAGCATAACTTCTCTGATTTGTCTTTGGGATTGCCACGCATCCACAATTATTTGGTATCGCTTTCGTCCAATACCTTTTACTTCTTTAAGGCGTTTGGCATTGTCGTCCAGAACCGTCAACGTAGAAAGTCCAAATTTCTCGACAATTTTTTCAGCATATACGGGGCCAATCCCCTTGATTAATCCTGAGGATAGATATTTCTGAATGCCAATTATCGTTGTAGGTTCCATAGATTTGAATTGACTTACTTGAAATTGAAAACCATATTTGGGATGATTTAGCCATTCCCCTGAAGCTTGAATTCTTTCTCCTTCATAAATTGTAGGTAGAAATCCGACTATTGTAACTAAATTCGCTTTGGCCTCACCAAGTCGTAGCTTTGCAATGACATAATCAGTTTCATCATTCCGATAAGTAATTCTTTCTACGGATCCAACTATGGAATTCTGGTTCTTCAAATGATTTGCAATCTGCTTTGTAGGAATAGGCATGTTGATAAACTTTTAGATATTTTTTGTTTAGTTTAGAATACGAATGAAAATTTCCGATTACAAGGATGATGATTTCATATTACTTTGAATGTAAGCTGTAAAGATATGAAAAGTTATATTGCCTGGAATTGATTTTTAAAATACATCAACAAAGTAACCCCAAACAAAAGAAAAAACATGACCAAAATAAATCCAATCGATACCAGTAATCCAATCATTCCGATAATTTCTTTACCTGCATCATTGCGTGTACGAATGAATTTCCAAATAACGGTATCATAAAACATCTTCCCGATAAAGATGATCAATAATGTTTCTCCTATTACTATACGACTGAAATCTACTACTCCGTTCATTGCTTTTGTTAATGGCAGCAATAAATAGATCACAATAGCCCATTTACCAATTTCCCATGTGTAAAGTCCAAATTTAGATTTCAAGATGAATTTTCCAACCAAAAGGCATTTTCTATATGATCGACTATATATTTACTCCCATTAAAGATGACGGTCACAATATCAAAGCGACTATCCTGATCGAATAAATCAAATTCCTGATAGTAAGCCATTGCAATTTTTCCCAGTTGTTTTCGTTTTTGTTCATTAACTTTGTTAATAGGCGAACCAAATCTGTCACTCGAAACGCTCTTCACTTCGACAAATACCAGGCAGTCGCCATCCTTTGCGATCAAATCAATCTCTCCTCGATAACGACGGTAGTTGCGCTGTATGATCTCATAATTCTTTTGGATCAGGAATCTTTCTGCGATTTCTTCACCCTTTCGGCCAAGCAATTGCCGATGAGTACTCATCCTGAAATCCAATTAAAAGATCTTCGATGAATTGGGCATGGACCATATCTTTCTATTGCTTTGCGATGAACTTGAGTGCTGTAGCCTTTATTTTGAGCAAAACTATACAAGGGATATTTTTCATCATACTGAATCATTAAATTATCTCTTGTCACTTTGGCGATAATTGAAGCAGCCGCGATAGAATAAGATTTCAAATCACCCCCAACTATTGTTGACATTGGGACTTGCAGGTCTGGTTGTTGATTACCATCAATCAATGCGTAATCAGCCTTGCACGGTAATACATCCACAGCTAAAGACATTGCCTTAAAAGTTGCCTGCAGAATATTGATCCGATCAATTTCTGCATGTGGGACAATTCCAACCCCGATAGAAAATGCAGTTTCCTTTATTAATTTAAAAAGCTCTCTCCTTTTTTTATCATCCAACAATTTGGAATCTGTTACTTCAGGAATCATTTGATCAGCAGGTAAAATAACCGCAGCAGCGACAACAGGACCAGCCAGGGGACCACGACCTGCTTCATCGATTCCCGCAATTCGTTTGTAACCTTGAAGATCTAATTTATTTTCATAAACCAAATTATCTATTACTTGTCTGGAAACCGAAACCATTGTGAATCACTTCTGCTCTAAAAACAACAAACCAGAAATATAAATATTTAATTTCGAAAAATTATGAATTGGATCAAATATAGCGAGGGGAAACGGCTTTATCAAGCCTATTTTAAAAGTGGTTTTTTGAGAGAATTAATTCCATAAAGAAGGATTATTTACCGGGTTTTAAACCAACCTCAACGATTATTTCACTCAAATCATTAATTAATCTTTCCAGCAAATCAAAACCGATCACAAATGATATTGAATTGGTTTCATTATTTAGATTTCGATTTCGATTTAATTTCATATGAATTTTTGGAGTTACAAGTAATTCAAAATATTCAATTACCTTCTCATTCTTAACCGGAGTTTCACTACGCAAAAGAGCCTGGTTGTTTTGATTATCTTTTTCAATAATTTTCAAGGATTCTGGTAAATATGTGATCCGTTCCGTAATTAAATTTAAAAGAGACTCAAATTTATCTTTACCTAATTCCTGTTTTAACTGGTATTGAATTGTCATACTGTTCAATTGGGTTGACAATCTTTCTACGTCTTCAAGAAACACAGTAAACTCAAAATTATCTTTCTCACCAGAAACTCGAAATTGTCTCCGAACTCTTCCTTGCATAGCTTGAGCGCTTTGTAAAATCTTATTTACAAACCATCTACCTAAATCCATTGAATACCTCCAATAAACTTCAAAATTTAATTCAACTAGTTTGTAGCGTTTTCTTCTTTCTATACTGCCGGATCAGACACTTTCTGAAGATTAAAATCTTCACCATCAACAGATAAAACTCCGGGATTTCCATTAAATGTACTTTCAAGCAAAACAGGTCTTGTCCATATTTTGTGTAAATTTTCTAGGGTTTCCTGGGCATATTTATATTGTAGTTCAACACCATCAAAACGATGAAACAGATACAGCTCTCCCCTATTTTCATAATTTGCATTTTTAATTTCAATGGCTGGCTGCCCCAAATTCGTTAAACTTGTTAACAGTTTTTTTTTAATTTTGTCAAACTCCCGGCTATCAATTTTATAAGCCTTATCCCGATTATCAAATTCATACGTGAACATTTTTTGTTCACGCACAAAATCTTCGGTTAGAAAGGTATCAATGAATGTTACATCATTATAAAGCTTGCGTACTTCAAATATTTTTTCTATTCCCAAACCCAGGTGCATATCCCAATTCATTCTACTTTTTAAATTGTCACATTCCTCGAATTCTTTGCCAAATCTTCCTTTATCCCACCGATCTTTGATGTCCCTAAACAATTCAACACCCAATTTGTACGGGTTTAATCTCCCTGTGGAAGTTGCGACAGTTGCTGAATGATGGTCAGCATAATCAATAATATCTGCATCGGTTAAGATTTTCTCAGCCATCATTCGGGAATGCCAATATGTTGCCCAACCTTCGTTCATGATTTTCGTTTGACCTTGTGGGGCAAAATAATATGCTTCTTCCCGGATGATAGAAAGAATGTCCTGTTGCCACTTCTTTATCGGGGCATATTCGATCAGAAATTGAAGGATATCTTTTGCTGAATGCTGCGGAAACACCCTACTTTTTTTAATTTCGTTTTCTTGTACTAATTTCTGTTGCTCCAGAAATTCCTTAGGATTTACATAAGAATCCAGGTAAGATTTGCTTTTCATTTTATACACAATCGGATGTTGTTCCTCATCTTGATCCAAGATATCTTTAGGATTTCTCCGAATGAATGGCGAATGATAATCAATGAGATTCTCGATAGTGAGACAGCTGTCTATAAAATCCTCAACAGTTTCATACCCATATTTTTCAATATAGCGACGAATTCTGGTAGCATGATTAGCCATTTCATCAATCATGCGACGATCCGTATGCTCAAACCAAAGGTTATTTTTAAAAAAATCCACATGAGCGTAAACATGGGCCATAACGAGTTTTTGATCAGACAACTTGTTTGAATTTAGCAGATAAGCATAAGATGGATTGTTATTAATCACCATTTCATAAATACGATGGAGTCCATAGGCATAACTTTTTCGCATTTGCTGATATTCCATACCAAAACGCCAGTGCGGATAGCGATTAGGAAAACCACCAAAGCTGGCCAATTCATTCATTTGCGCGTAATCCACTATCTCAAATATGGTTTCATATAAATCCAAACCATAGCTTTCGGCATATTCTTTAATTTGATCTTTAGCTACTTTTAGTTTTTCAATGTCTAATGCCATAATTGATTTACCAAATCAAAAATTCATAATCCTTTTCCGAGAAAATCTTTAATAGAATTCAAAATATCATCTTTGGAATCTATCTCTGACAAAATCAGTTTTTCCTCTGATCCCAGGTGGTTTTCCAGAAAGTTTATATACTCTCCGGAACCATAATCACTTTTTACCTGGCCATATCCAAATAAATTGCAGGCGGGTAATAATTGATTGTTCAAAATGTCGATACATTTTGAATTGTCGGTTTCACCCCAATTATCTCCATCTGAAAACTGGAAGAAATAAATATTCCATTCATTGGGGCTATACTCTTTTTCAATAATCTGCGAACACAATTTATAAGCAGTCGAAATAATGGTCCCTCCACTTTCTCTCAACGTAAAGAATGTCTCCTCATTGACCTCATAAGCTGCAGCATCGTGGACAATATACCTTGTGCTGAGGCCTTTATAATTTGCTTTTAGCCAGGTATCAATCCAAAAAGACTCAATTCTAACGATTTCTTTCTGTTCATCCCCCATCGACCCGGATACATCCATAATGTAGAAAATGACTGCATTGGTTTCGGGTAATTTGGTTTCTTTCCAGGATTTGTAGCGAACATCCTCACGAATTGGCACTACAATCGGAAATTCGAAATCATAGCTTTGGGAAGATATTTGCCTCTTTAACGCAGCTTTATAGGTTCTCTTAAAATGACGTAAAGATTCAGGGCCGGTGTTTCGAATGACCGTATACTTATCTTTTTGAGTTAAGATGTTACTCTTACCCTTTGGCTCTATCCGGGGAAGTTTTAATTCCTCGCCAAGGATTTCGGCAAGCTCTTGCAAACTAATTTCCACTTCACGGATATGCTGGCCTGGCTGATCGCCAGCTTTGCCAGTCCCTTGACTATCCGGTTCAAATCCAATAGATGTACCTTCTTTACCTTCCCCCTGCCCCACGCCACCGGCTTGCATATAATCAAATTTGAATCTTGGAGTTTCAATCTGAGGAATTGGTATACTCACTAATTCCTTCCCTCTTCGACCGATCAGTTCACCATTTGAAATGTATTTCGCCAGGTCTTTCCTGATGGTTCCTTTTACAATCTTGTTAAATCGAGCAACATCTTTTTCAATTTTTTTCACCATTGAACATCTCTACATTATGAGTTGCCTTTAACATCTCCACGGGCGAAAATACTTGCTACATATTGTAAGACATCCGTAGCACATACATCACAATAGTTGTAATACTTAATCATGCGTGATTTCACAACATCAATTTTTTCTTGGGTATCTTTATCAACGACATGTGAAATTAAGCTGGTCAATTTAATTGAATCCTTTTGATCTTCAAATAATTTCAACTCAAGCGCCTTTTGCAAGCGTTCATTTGTCCGATAATCAAACGTTCTTCCTTCAATTGCTAACGCACCAATATAATTCATAATTTCTCTTCTGAAATCTTCTTTCCTGCTTTCGGGAATTTCAATTTTTTCTTCTATCGATCGCATCGAACGCTCATCCGGTTCTTCGCTTTGGCCGGTATAACGATTTTTTACTTTTTCTTTTTGCGTATAAGCTTTAATGTTGTCAATATAATTGGCACAGAGCCTGGTTAAGGCTTCTTCATCGGCAGCTATTGCACGCTGGACTTCGTTTTTTACGATATCTTCGTATTCTTCTTTTACCAAGGCAAGAAGATCTCGATAACGATGGCGTTGCTCATTAGAACCGATTAGACTATGATGCTCTAGCCCTGATTCTAATTCGTTTAAAACCATAAAAGGATTTACACAGCTTTCGTCTTCATTCACTAAAGCATTAGATATTTTATCCTGAATATATCTCGGCGAGATACCGTCCATTCCCTCCCTGCTGGTTTCCGCCATCAATTCTTTAACGCTATCCTCTGTAAATCCAGGTAAGGTTTTTCCGTTGTAAAGTTTTAATTTCTGCATCATTGTGAGTTGGGCATGTTTTGGATCTTCTAATCTTGTTAACACAGCCCACATCGAGGCCATTTCGATTGTATGCGGGGCGATATGCTTTCCTTTAATTTTATCAGCATTAAAATCCTTCTCGTAGATCTTTATTTCACAATCCAAACGAGTAATGTAAGGAATATCAATTTTGACAGTTCTATCTCTCAAAGCTTCCATGAATTCATTGTTTTGTAGCCTTTTATATTCCGGTTCATTTGTATGGCCTATGATCACTTCATCAATATCTGTTTGTGCAAACTTCTTGGGTTTGATCTTATGTTCTTGTGACGCACCCAAAAGATCGTATAAGAAAGCAACCTCGAGTTTCAAGACTTCAATGAATTCTATAATCCCCCGGTTTGCAATGTTAAACTCACCATCGAAATTGAAAGCTCTAGGATCAGAATCTGAGCCATAAATTGCAATTTTACGATAATTGATATCTCCCGTTAACTCTGTAGAATCTTGATTTTTTTCATCCTTTGGTTGAAATGTTCCAATGCCGATTCTGTCCTGTTCGGACAATACAATTCTTCGAATTTTTACATCGCCGATAACACTCACCCAATCTCCATTATACCGGTCTAATTTTTCTTTAAAATAATAACGGCAAAAGGGGCATAATTCAGATTGCAATACTTTCATGTTTCCCATGAGATCAATTTCAAGATCATCAACCAAAGTTTTTCGAACTTCCAAGGGAATTAAATGAATCGGATCTTCATGCATGGGGCAGTTTTCCCATGTTTCGTTTCCTTCGTTGTCTTTAAGTTTCCAGGAATACGAGTATAATGCTCCCTCATCCTTTAGAGAATAAGCCTCTAAACCTTTTTTAATTAAGCGGACAATTGTACTTTTTGAGCTTCCTACCGGACCGTGGAGAAGTAGAACACGGTTCTGTGTGCCGTAAGATTTACTAGCAGATTTAAAAAGATGGATCAACTTCATCAATGAGAGATCCAAGCCGAAAATAGCATCCTTGCCATTATGAGTCGGATCGTCAAAAAAATTGTAATGAATAATTTTATCTTTGTTGTCAACATATTCATCATATCCTGCAGTCAATATCATATCATAAACACGTTGGTATGCATTGCGAAGAATGTTAGGATCTTTTTTTATTAGTTGGAGATACTCCTCAAAAGTGCCCGACCAACTAAGTTGTTGATAGTGTTTTGGTTCTATCATATCCCGCATTTTGTTTAAAATTGAATGATTTTCCCCATTCTTAGAAGCAACAATTACTTCTTTTTTTTGACTACTCATAATGCCCTCCGAAGCTTTTATTTAATACTATTTCGGCTTCATTCAAGTATTACACTAGATAATTAAAAATAAATTTGTCGTTATTTGGTAAGAAATAGGAGGTAACTCTTTAAACGATCCAAATGGTGGGATGAAATTGAATCGTTGTATAACCCGACTTAATCGTCAGTCCGGGACCATCACGGATCGTTTAGCACCAATGTCCATCTCTTGCCAAAGAACACAAAGCAATTAAATAAATTCAATACCAATCCTCAAAACTATTACAAAGACCATGCCATCATTAGAGGAATTAGCTTTAATAAATTTACCATTCTGAATAACCTAACCTCCATATTTGTTTATTTTTTTTAGTTTCACTTTTTAATTCATTATTCCGATTTACTAGCCTAAAAATCATTAAAGCCTTTTGGATGGTTACTACTTATTAATCTCCATAATGTTCATTTTTATAGAATTTATTTAAGCAGGAAAATTAGAGCTAGAAGGGAATAAAATTCCTATTGATTGCATCGAAGGACAAATATTGAATACAGTCATCATACAAGATTTTGTTCTACAATATTTCATTCTGTTCGTTTCAAAATAATTCAATCCATCGTTTTGCCGGTTGAAAAACAACTAGAATAAGAAAAGCACTTTGTTTTAGGTTATAACTATTTCGATAGTAATCTGTATTCCAATTTAACTTATGGCAATTTTTGATACACTTTTGGTATATGAAATGCTATACACGATATGTTTAATTTTG
Organism: candidate division KSB1 bacterium; assembly: GCA_022566355.1. Classification (NCBI taxonomy): domain Bacteria; kingdom Pseudomonadati; species Candidatus Zhuqueibacterota bacterium. The sequence goes on along the minus strand of JADFJB010000005.1, from coordinate 5,764 downwards.
TGAAAATTTTTGATATTGGGAAATGGTTTGGGATCATTTTTCATTTACACAACGACCCCCTAGCGAAAAACTTTTCAAGGAATTTCAAATCAAAGGTCAAGCGTTTTTAAAAGGATTATAAATGGCGTGAAGGATAATCTTCTTTGCATGTGCCACTCTTAGACCTTCAGCGATTTGGAAAACATAATTGAATACATCATCCAAAGTAGAGGCGATGCATGCATCGCTCCTAAAATATCTGAAAGAGGGTTACCATCGACATATTCCATTGCTATGAAAATTTGTGCATCTGATCCATCAATTTCATAGATAGTTGCTATGTTGGGATAATTTAATGCAGAAGCAGCTTTGGTTCATGGATGATCGTTTCTTTTCTTCTTCAGCCTGACTGACGGGAGGGGTAGAAATTAAGAGCAACGTATCGATCATGTTTCATATCTTTAGCTTTATGGACTACTCCCATCCCATCACGACCCAACTCTTCCAAAATCTTAACATGTGAAATTGTTTTACCGATCATTTTCTTTTATCGTTTAAGATGTATTCATTTTTCACTGAACCGGTCCAAAATAGAGATCTCTTTTTCACCATCCTTTTCCTCATCTTTCTTTTTATCCTCTTCCCGAATCCACGGTTCCCAGTCTATGTCCAGGACATACTTTTGCATCCAGCGGATCTCTTCGATATCCCTGGTGCGTTGGTGCCGGAGTTCACGAAAGCCGTGTGGCTCACGTGGAAAACGCAAATACCGGGCGGTTTTACCCATATCCTTTAATGCGGCAAAGAACATCATGCTTTGCGGTTCCGTGTCGGTGCGGTCGTTGATGCCATGAAAAATGATGGTCGGTGTGGTAACATTAGAAGCATGGGTTAACGACGATTTTTGCCGGTAGCCTTCGGAATTGTTCCAGGGAGTGTCGCCGATATACCACAATCGCACATCATAGTTGAAACCGGGGCCATATTCGGAAGTCCAATCGGAAACCATCGCGCCTACAGAGGCAGCCTTAAAACGATCCGTTTGGGTGATGGTCCAGCCGCCGAGGATGCCGCCATAACTCCAGCCGCGCAACCCGAGTTTCTCCGGATCGGCAATTCCATTTTCGATAATAGTATCCACGCCCGTCATCAAATCCTGGTAATCGCCGCCGCCGATATCGTGCATGTTACCGCGTAGAAATTCATCGCTGTAGCCGCTGCTGCCGCGTACATTTGGACATAGGGACGCATAGCCCAAACCAGCATAAACATGGTATCGAGCGCTGAAATTATTGGTAAATACACCTGCAGGGCCGCCATGAATATTCAATATAAGAGGCAGCTTTTCACCTTTCTTATAGCTCTCTGGTAAGTACAACAGCCCTTCAATTTCCAGACCGTCTTTGCTGTTCCAGCCAATGACTTCCCCTTTTGCCAGCTTAATTTCTTTTTTGATCCATGGATTGGCATCAGTCAATCGAGTTGGTTTGAATTTGCCAACATTAGCGGTAAATAGATCTGAAGGAGTGTCAAAATTAGAGTATGTATATACGAATTTCTTTCGATCTTTCGAAAATGAATTTGCAGATAATGAGCCCACTTTATTGGTGATCTGCTGGATGCTTTTCTTTTTCACATCCAGTTTATACAGGTTGGTATTGGTTCGTTGTAGTGCGCTGAACAGAATACTTTTACTGTCTGGCGTCCAAAATAAGCTGCGGATCCGGCCTTCGAAATCACCCGATAGCAGGTGGTATTCTTTGGTATCCGGATTCATCAGCCAGATCTTGCTGTTGCGCAATTCCCACTCCTTATCATCAGCGGCAATATACGCAAAAGTTTTACCATCCGGCGCCCAGAGCAGTCGACTTTCTGGAGCACGATTTTCGGTGAGCCGAGTCTTGACTGAATCTTCTATTGTCATCATATAAATTTCCGACAGGTTGCCCTGGTTGCGGCGGTTCTCAAAGCGTGCTGTAAAAAGGATCCTTTTGCCATCGGGCGAAACATCAAAATTGCCGATGATGAAATTCTCATTGGTGATTCTCTTTTCCTCTTTGGATTCCACATCGAACAGCCACAGGTTGCGCCAACTACCCGCTCGTTGGCCGTTTGGTCCTTCATCGACAGCAATGGCGTCATAGCCGTCTTTCTTCTTTTTTTCATCTTCTTTGCTCTTGGGCTCGTTGGCAAGAAAAATGATTTTAGACTCATCTTTCGTCCATAGATAGCGCGATAATCCCTTTTTATGCTTGGTGAGTTGGACCGCTTCGCCGCCATTGGTTCGCATGATGAATATCTGGCTTTCTTTGTCTTTGTCTTTGTCTTTATCGCCAACCGACCGAATGAACGACAGCCAGGTCCCTTTGGGCGAAAACCGGAACGAACTGCCGCCTTCTTCCCCGATAAATTGGTATGCCTCGCCGCCTTCTGAGGAAATTCTATAATACTTTTTTTTGCGTTTATTCTTTTTCCAATCCAACTCAGATTTGGAAAAGAAAACCCATTCCCCATCCGGTGACATTAAAGCATCACCAACCCTGACCATGTTCAGACCATCATCGACAGTCATGGGTCTTTGTTCAGTTTGCTGAGCGAGAACGCCGGAAAACGGGTATACAAAGAACAACACGATTAGCGATATTTTTTTCATTTTCATTTCTCTTTCATTTTGGCATAATTTTGCGCCTTTTAATTGCAAAAACAAGGATTAAATTAAGATAAGGAATATTTGTTAAATTACCTTATATTGTCTTTCATTGAGAAAAAACATAAGCCAGAAAAAAAAATTATACCACAGAGGCACAGAGAGCACAAGGAAAAACTCAGTAACCCGAATTTAACATTTTTTTTCTTTTCTCTGTGTTCTTTGTGCCTCTGTGGTAACTATTATCATCATGAACACCAAATACATCTACTGGCTCGGCCTGCTGCTCTACTCCACCGCCGTGCTATACATCGGCTGGAGAGGCTTCCGACGTACAAAAACCAGCCCGAAACCAGACACCGAATTCTGGAACGCCGGTCGCTCCTTGTCCGGTTGGTCTGCCGGCATCTCCATCTCGGCCAGTTTTATGTCGATTAGCTGGTCGTGCGTGTACACGGTGCAACTCTACTATTGGTATGGCCTGGGCGCGCTGTGGCTGGTGCCGATCCCCTGGCTGTTGACCATGGCAGGCTATTATTTCTTTACTTCGCATTTTCGCAAACTGCCGGCATTTTCCCAACCGGAAATGGTCGCCAATCGTTTTGGCCAACGAGCCCGGACGTTTTTGGCACTGCCGTTGGCATTTGTGTTTTTGGTCTGGGGCGGCGCCGAGATCTTTGCCGCGGCCCATGTGTTAAGTCCGTTGCTTGAGTTGCCATTTCACCTGGTATTGGCGTTTATCGCGGTGGTGGTTGCCTCGTACTCCCTCATGGGAGGGTTCTCTGCCGTCGTGATTACCGACCGGATTCAATTTGCCCTGGTGGCATTTTTTATTACCGCTATTGCCTGGATTTCAGGCAGTGTTATTTTATCTGAAACTTCCATTTCGAACTGGCTAACCGACTTACCTTCGCCGCCTAAAGTAAATTCCTCGGCATTGGCTTTTCTGGCTCCCGGCCTGCCCCTTATTTTTTTAACATTGATTGCTTACCTGCCGGGATGGCTGGTGGAAAGCGATATCTGGCTGCGGTTACAGGCTTCCAAAAATGACAGCGCTGCTCGCAAAGCGGTGGTCATTTCTTTTGCCAATTCCCTATTATTCCTGGCTTTACTGCCGATGATCATCGGGTTTGCGGCGCTGTATCTCTATCCGCCCGAAGGCACGATGATTCCCGCAAATTTGAATGACGGCGCTTCGATCTTTTCGGTGTTTATGCAAAACCATGCGCCGGTTTGGCTCAGTGTTATCCTGAGTATTGGCCTGGCTGCGGCAGCCATGTCCACCATAGATACTTGCGGCAATGTAGTTGCGCTGTCCCTGTCCTATGATCTGGTGGAACCGATCCTCATGAAAAGGAAAGCAATAATTAACCAAACCACAATTTCCCGCTGGATGTCGGCTGGCGCGGTCGGACTGGCTTATCTCTATGCCCTGTTCACCGATTCGCTCTGGGATATGTTCTATCTTTCTTCGGGGATTCTAACCACCACGATCTTTATTCCCATGCTGGCGGTCTTTTCCAAAAGTGCAAAAAAAAGCAGCGTCGAAGCCTCGGCAGCAACCGGCTTTATCGCCACCATTTTATTCTATTTCCTCGAAAGCCGCGGCTATCTGGCAGCGCTGGAACCTGAGACTCTTGCCAATACCGGATTGGGATATATTTTGTGGGGGTTGCTGGCGGCGGGGATTGCTTATGGGTTTGGGCAGAGGAGAGGTGAGCGGGATTGACATTATTTAGTTTGCTAAATTATTATCAGTCAGTAAATATTATTTTATTTGATAAATTGATTTAATTTAGTGCGATTCCAACTGAATATTTAAAGGGAGATGATTTGGAAATTGTAGATCAAAATACTTGAAAACTGAGTCTGATAAAAATAGTTAACTGTGCTATACTCAAGCAACTACAATTTAAGAAAAAAAGAAAAGGTGAAACTTAGCCAACCCGAAACATCTAAAAATTCTTATGGCAAGGTGTAAAAGGCTGGGATAAATAGCGGAAGGAGAATCCGGATGTAATACCACAGCTAAAAGGAGCAGACCACTCATTTGCTAACCTCACAGAAGCAGACCTCAAAAACGAAGTCCTTATAGAAACGTTATTTTGGGAAACTTTTTTTGAAAATGTCGATTTGTCACATGTAAAAAACCTGGATTCATGTAAATATCATGGTCCACAGAAAATCTAATCCGGCAGGAACTTTGGCAAGTATCCTTTAAGAAACACAAACAGGTTTGTGTAGAATTGGCCTTCTAAAATTAATTGAAAAGTACGGCCTCAAATAAATAAATCCTCCTAATTCAGCTTTGGTTCAATATGTTCCAATGCTTCCTTGGCCGGAAAATAATTTGGATTTATTTCCAGGCTTTCGTGGTACTCGATCATAGCCTTCGGCCACAGTCCCAGCAATTCATACGCCCGTCCGAGATTGGTATATGCGAACTCCGGACTAGCATATCTCTGCGCCTGTTTCGCTTTTTGGAGCCAGGGGATGGCATCTTTTGGTTTGCCCAATTGCAAATAATATGCACCGATGTCGTTATACGGATTGCCAAAATCCGGATCAGTTTCAATCGCTTTCAAACATTCTTGAATCGCTTGCTCAAGTTGATCCATATAACTATAGGTCCAGCCCAAGAAGGTGTAGGCTTCAGCGGTGGGTTCAATTTCCAGAGATTTTTTGTAATATGCAACCGCCTGCTCAAGCTCGCCGTTCATTTGCAAACGATACGCTCTTTCAAAAAATTGAATCGCTGCAGGATTTGTATGTGGGTTTGGAAAATATTCTTCGACCATGTTATATTAACCCCAAAGACGCAAAGAGAAAGAAGGCAAAAATAATAAAGAAAGAAAGTGGTGTCCTAACGTCTTTGTAGTAAAAATTTATAAACAATGCTAAACACAAGTTAAGTTATTAAAACAGAAACACCATAAACTATTGATCTTATGGGGCTTTCAGCTTGAGCCACCGACCGGATTCGAACCGGTTACCTGCTGATTACGAATAAGTTTTGGCCAGCTTGAAAAGTTCTCCAAAACTACCAAAACAAGCTTAAAAACCACAAATATTGTCTATTAGTTTTGATTGATTTTGATCTAGTTGAATCGAAAAGTGGTAACGTTTTGGTAACATTTT